>JAZGEG010000098.1:0-6572 GCA_036478655.1 Candidatus Aenigmatarchaeota archaeon
AAAATGACAAAATATTGTCATTTATTTTTTTGTTCGAAAGAAGCTTTATATAGGTTTCGTGAAATCCGAGAAACCTTTAAAAAACTAGATTGTTCCAAGAGCAACTTCTTGGTCAGAAAATGTTTAAACATATGTTTAAACATATGTCGGTTTTTATGCCCTTAGTTTTCGAGAGTTTGGGTTGTTCAGGGTTATCATTTTTTCGAGCTCTTCCGTGTCGAATTTTCTCTTTATGCGGTTGAATATCTTGTTCAGGTTTTCTTTGTTTTCAGAATTCAGGCCCCAGATAGATCGGAGGAGCTTCAGGCCCTTTTTCCTGAATTCCCTGACTTCGACAAGGTCGTAATCGTGGAGGATGTCCAGGTGGTATAAAGCGGTCCTGTGGGAGATCCCGAGGTTCGAGGCGATTCGCTCCGCCTGCATTTCATTTTTCATGGATTTTTTCAAAAGATAGAGTATGCACAGGCGGTTGAAATTCGAGCACACCATGCTCGTTGTTAAATTAAGCTCGATTGAATCAACGTTCACTATCCTTTCTTCGTCGTTCATGCCGTTCATGCCTTTCCTCTGAGAATTTCAATACTTCAAAGTGATTATAATTGTTTATTTAAAGGACTAAGTTTTTTATACCTTTTGGTAGAGAAAATGGGTCTAGAGAGTATTTATAATATTGTAATGCAACATGAATTAATATGAGGCTCAAGAAGCTCCCGAGCCAGAGAGAACGTAAGCGCTACGTTTTCTTCAGGGTCCATACCAGCGGGAATATCGACTACCCCGTGGTCAGGAATGCGGTAATGAATTCACTCCTCAACTGGATGGGGAGCGAGAAGTTCGCCAGGGCAAAGCCCTGGGTTATCAAAAACCTCTGGAAAGCGAATGAAGGCGTGATACAATGTTCGCACAAGTATGTTGATGATTTGAAGGTGGGTCTGTCCCTTATTCATCAGATAGGGGATTTGAGGGTCGTTTTTCAGACAACGAGGGTTTCCGGGACGATAAAATCCGGGAAGAGTAAACTATGAATCAAAAAGAACTGATTGAGAAAATTCTGGACTTGAAGAAAAAGAAGAAAGCCGTAATCCTTGCTCACAACTACCAGAGGCCGGAGATTTACGAAGTGGGGGATTTCATAGGGGATTCGCTCGACCTCAGCGTGAAGGCGAAGGAAACGGAGGCGGAAATAATCGTTTTCTGCGGGGTGGACTTCATGGCAGAGGCGGCGAAAATCCTGAACCCAAAGAAGCGGGTTCTGCATCCTGATCCTGAAGCGAAGTGCCCTATGGCGGCGATGGTGGATACAGAGAAGTTGAGGAAGATAAAGAAGGAACACCCGGAAGCGAAGGTCGTTTCTTATATCAACACAACAGCGGAAACCAAGGCGGAGAGCGATATCGTGTGCACGTCAATGAACGCCGCTAAAATCGTGGATTCGCTGGAAGGGGAAGTGATTTTCATCCCCGACCAGCATCTGGGCAAATGGGTAGAGGAAAAGATAGGTAAAAGGCTCATCCTGTGGCCTGGGTTTTGCATCGTCCATGACAGTGTTTTGTTGGAGGAAGTGGAGGATTTGAAAGAAAAACACCCGGAAGCCGAGGTTATTTCCCATCCCGAATCGCCCATGGAGATTCTGAAAATATCTGACCGCGTATGCGGAACGGGCGGGATGATTGAATACGCGAAGTCTTCGAGAGCTAAAGAGTTCATAGTGGTTACGGAAGAGGGGATGTGCAACCGATTGCGAAGGGATATCCCCGGGAAGAAGTTCTACCCGGCTGCGGGAAGCTGCCAGAACATGAAGAAGATAACACTAGAGAAGGTCTATGAATCACTAAGGGATGAGAAGTACGAGGTTAAAATCCCTGAGAATATCGCGGAACGGGCGAGGAAAGCGCTGGAGAGGATGCTGGAGTTTAAATGCTGAAATTTACGGTATCTGTGGCTACTTCGTTATTGTTTTCCAGGATTTGACATCTCAGTGAATGATCACCCTGCTGGTCATTGAGGAATTTCATTTTGATTTCAACTTCATCCCCTGTACCCAGGGTTACTCCGTGGGTCCCAAAGTCTACTATCGCATCATCATTTTCAACGGTCACGTCTATTGAAACCATCTGCCCTATTGCCACCGAGAAAGGACAAGAAAAGGGAAAAGCACATTATTCTCAGGATTTAAACTCTCGATTTCTAAAAAGAGTATTTTCCGAAATCCGGCGGGAGAGAGACTCCTCTTTCATTTACGGTAATCCGGTCAGCGCTGTATTTTCCTGTTCTTTCAAGCTCTTCTGCTAACATTGAAATGACGTCCCCCCTGATGAGTTTGACTCCACTTCTTTCTGCTTCAGCTACTTCGCTTTTAATTCTATTTTCAACATTTCTTTCAAATCTTTTGTGGAAAGGTCTTTTAATACCCGTCTTGTTTGATACCCGACTGAGGGTTCTGCTTATAATATTCGGATAATTTTTTCTCTGATAAATTACCTTTCCGACCTCTCCTGTAGGCGGATGGTAACACGTAACAGAATGAACAGGTTTTGTTCCTCTTTTTGTTTCGACATCAAGATGTGTAAGATCTTCACTGCTGGATAATGGGAGGGGGTCGTCAGGATGGCTGTGATCGAAATAAATATGTTTCAAATTCTTTTCTTTAAGATATCTTCTGGACTCTTTTCTCTGTTTTCTATTTGCAGTTGGTTCTACGCTATTTTTTGTTGTTCCTGAAGATAAAGCCAGATAAACTTCTCCCGTGCCGCTTTTCTTAAACCCGGTTGCGAATTGCTCTTTGTTATCTTTCCTCTGACCCTCGACTAAACGATAGTTTATATCGGAATCAGTATAACGTCTAAAGAAATTCTTCCAAAATTGCCCATTTGTTTCAGACACCCCGGTGTCTATTTGATACATACCCTTCAATTTTATCACTATTTAATAGTTATATTTGGGGCATATAAAGCTTATTATTGGTCGACATATATTGATTTAGTACTTAAAAGGATCAAGAATTAGACTAATTTCAGCTAAAAGTATATAAATTAATCGTCGTATATAATGGTTATTATGCCTAAGCAGAAATTCCCGGAGGCGGAAGGGAGACTGTTCCACCGCATTTTCATATGCATGAAATGCGGGGCGAGGATGAGGGCGGACTTGGTCAAGGTCAGGGACGGGAAGATTAAATGCAGGAAGTGCAAAAGGAAACAGCTCAGGCCCATAAAGAAGGAGCATAAGGTCTAATTCTTCAAATTTTTATATAACTGTTCATAAGGTTATAACTATGCTCGAATTGCTGGGGATGACGAGGTCTCTTAACGGGGTAATGGGGATTATAGGTGTTTTTATCGGGGGTCTCATCGCGGTTGGCGGGAGCGTGGGAAACCTTTACACCCTTACATTCTTGTTTGGCCTGGCCGCGGTTTTTCTGATAACAGGGGCTGGGAACGTGTTCAATGATTACGTGGATGTGGAGGCGGACAGGGTTAACAGGCCGGGAAGGCCGATACCCTCAGGGAGGGTTTCAAGGAATTCGGCCCTGATCTTTTCGGTGATGCTCTTCATTCTTGGGAATTTTTGCGCCCTGTTAATAAATGGATTGTGTTTCACCATCACCATGATAAACTCGTTTCTCCTGATCATGTATTCCGTTTCCTTCCAGCATAAAATCTTTCTGGGGAACATCACAATAGGCTATCTGGTTGGATCGGTTTTCCTTTTCGGGGGCGCGGTTTTCCTGGAGATAAGGCTTGTCATGATCCTCACGGTTCTTGCGATGCTCACGACCATATCGAGGGAGATAGTCAAGGATATGGAGGATTTCAAGGGGGACAGGAAGAGTTTTCTGAAAAAGATCGCCTCGAAAATTTCGAAAGCTTCGGTTCCGATAGCCGAGAGATTCGGGATAACCACCGGGGGCGTGAGGATGAAATACAGGGAAAGGACAATGATTGTCCTGGCGATTGCCTGCCTGGTTCTGGCGATAATTTTCTCCGTCCTCCCCTATTACTACGGGATTCTGAAAATGAGCTATCTCGCTGTGGTTGTTGTCGCGGATTTGTTTTTCGTCTCCTGCATATATTCCCTCGGCAGGGAGAAAAAGAAGAGAGGGGGCTACGCGATGATCAGCAAGCGCTTGAAACTCGGGATGTTCATCGCCCTGATCGCGTTCATTGCAGGGGTTGTAATTTAAATACCCGCTCCGTTAATTTTTGATATTATGGAAAGGAAATACCGCTTCGTGAGCAACAGGATCTTGAAAAATTCGGAGGGGGAAGAGAAAGGAAGGATGAGGGTTCTCATTAAGGTAGACTCTGATATCGCTGAGACCGATTACGAGTGCCCTGGATGCGGGTTCAAGGAGCACGTGGAACCTGAGTGGGAAAGGCCCTTTTCTGTCAAGTGTTCGAAATGCGGGTTCTTGATGAAGCTGCCGAAACTGAAGGATGAGATGAAGAGGGAGAAAAAGAAACGGAAAGTTTGATTTTTTGCTATAAAATATATTTAAAAAATAGATTCAATTCTAAAACATGATAGAAAAGAAACTGCTAGAGATGATGGCATGCCCTAAGTGCAAGGGGGATATAACGGAGAAGGGGATGTTTCTTTTGTGCAGGAAGTGCGAGCTGGCGTTTCCGGTTCTTGAGGGCAGCATACCGAACATGATAATAGAGGAAGCCTGGCCCCTCAAGAAAGCTGAAAAAAACAAGTTTGAACACGATTTGGGATTGTAATTTATTCTTTCGAAGGAAATGAATATTTAAGAAGATGCGGTCTTAATTAAAATTGACGCTGGGATGGCGGAGTGGTAACGCGCCGGACTTGAGCGCTGGATCTGAAGAGTCAGTTCGCTGACGATGACTTCATGGCTTGACTCTGACTCGGCGGGTATGAGGAGCAACCAGTAATCTGATGGGATTCATCCTATCAAGAGATCCGGTGGGCGAAAGCCCTCGTAGGTTCGAATGAACCTTTTACTCAAAGGCTTCAATTGAAAACCAGTAGCTGACGCGTACAAGGTTCCGATCGTCCTGCTCCCAGCGTTTTCACATTTTTTCAGAAAGAGTAAAGGTCTCCTGATTCTATGAGGGGGATTTCATTTTTTTCTATCATTTTTTTGACCTTGGACAATACCTCTCTATCCTTCTTTTTGAGCCCTTCTGCCTTTTGGATAGCCTCGAATATAAAACTCGTATCGCCTGTTCCGTTCCTTAGGAATAAGAATTTAGCTTGTTCGACAATAATTTCTCCCCTTTCGTTCCTATAAATAGGACTTATTGTGCCACATAAGGATTTACCTATGAAAAATTCTATAGCATCGTAATTGTCTATTTTACCGTATTCCCATTTTCTATTTTTGTAATCCATACCAACCCTCATATAACACCATTATATGCAGTGAGTTTATTCGTTAAAGGGTTTATAAAGATTTCCCTGCCTCTTTCCTCCACCCCAAAAGTACAAAGATATATTAAACCCGGTTCAAAATTATATGTATGAATGCTTCTGCCAGAATAGACTTCGCGATTTTGATAACTTTTATTACCGGTATCATAAGCATATTCTATTTTATCGCAATCACTCTTTTGGTGGACTCTGATCCCACGCTTACGGGGATGCCGGAATCGTATCTCTCCTGGATGATAATTGAAAGGCTCATCTTGATATCTATAATTATCGTGATACTTATTCTGGTAACTTATATTTTGCTCAGGCAGAAGAGTTTTGAGGAATTAGAAAAGGAAAGGCCTGAACATAAAGCTAAAATGGCGAGAAGCAAGAAGGGGATAAAGGAAGACATAATGAGGTACTACAGGGATCTGGGGGCGCTCAAAATAGTCCTGAAGGACGGCGTGCTGGATGCGGAATCCTACAACGAGAAGAAGAAATACCTCGAGGAAATGATAAAGCAGAGGAAAAAGGAAATTCAAGAGCTGAGGGAATGATGCTATTTTCTTTTTGTAAAGAAAGTTTTGATGTTCATGTAAACGAGGGCGATCATTATTATCACGATTGCCATGAGGATCGTGAACATCACAAAAATCGCCATTTTTGTTACCATGGAAACGTACATCCCCTTGCACTCGTTGTCCCAGCACCCGTATTTGCATACCTCTACGTTTATCCAACCAGAACCGTCCGCGGAGCATTTTTGTAACGTGTTCCCCGAACATCTCATTTCACGGGGGGTGCAGGCAGCAGGAATTTCTATGCAACTCCCTTCTGAGCACCCGTGTTCGCATGTTTCAATCGTTTCCCATAGGCCTCCTAAGGAGCATTCCTGCAGGTCGTTTTCTGAACACCTCTTTTCACCTTGGGTGCAGGCTGTTTTTTCCATGGAAGTTATGGAAAAAACGGAAAGTTCTGGGACCTCCGACCTGTAGTAAGTATAGACGGAATCCTCTTCCAAAATTTCAGCGGGGAAGCTCTCCCATTCCTCCTCGCTTTCTGAATACCTGTTCAGGATGACGTCTGATTTGCTGGTTTGTTTACTGGAAATCCATTCGTTCTTCACGCTGAAATTTATCAGGATCTTTCGAAAACCCTCGATGTTCTCATGCTTTATCTCCAAGTACTGGTAG
>JAZGEG010000099.1:0-18193 GCA_036478655.1 Candidatus Aenigmatarchaeota archaeon
TCCACGTGTTCCAAATGCGGAAAGCTTCTGCACAGGAATCCAAAATCGCTCGATCAGGTTTCCAGGAATCCCATGAAGAAATGCCCTCATTGTGGCAGGCAGGGAAGCAAAATCAGTTTCGTTAAGCCCTATACGTATTATTACGGAAAGGAGGAGTTCTCACCCATGCAGGCGAGGGAATGGTTCGAACGGATACCTAATGAGGATCTCGAGAAGATTGGTTTCAGGGGAGGGAGGCCGGAATGGTTAATTCTCACTCTATTCCCCATCCCCCCCGTAACGGTGAGGCCGAGCATCACGCTTGAAACCGGTGAGAGGTCAGAAGATGACCTCACGCATAAACTGGTTGATATCGTGCGAATAAACCAGTCCCTCAAGGAGAATATAGATATTGGAGCTCCCGAATTCATATTAAACGATCTCTGGGAACTTTCCCAATACCACGTATCGACCTATTTCGATAACGAACTTACTGGGATCCCCCAGGCAAGACACCGTTCAGGACGCCCGTTAAAAGGGATTGTGCAGAGGCTGAAAGCGAAAGAGGGACGAATACGAGGAAATCTTCTCGGTAAAAGGGTTAACTTCTCCTCGAGGACCGTGATTTCCCCTGACCCAACTCTCTCGATAAATGAGGTCGGCATCCCTGAAGCTGTGGCGAACGAATTGACAATACCAGAGACCATAACCTTCCTCAACATCAAGGAGACGAAGGATCTGATAAAGGAGGGGAGAGTGAATTACGTGACGAGGCCTGATGGGAGGAAGATAAAGGTCACAGAAGAGAACAAGAAGGATACCATAAGCAATCTTTCGCTGGGCTGGAGCGTTGACAGGCGGTTGATGGACGGGGATGTCGTTCTGTTCAACAGGCAGCCCTCCCTTCACAGAGTATCGATAATGGTTCACCGGGTGAAGGTTATGCCTTACCGGACATTCAGGATGAACCCGAGCGTGTGCGCTCCCTACAACGCGGATTTTGACGGGGACGAGATGAATATACATGTACTGCAATCAGAAGAAGCCCAGGTAGAGGCCTCCATGTTGATGGAGGTCAAAGACAACATAATCTCTCCGAGATTCGGAGGACCTCTTGTCGGGCTTGATCTGGATCATATTTCAGGCATGTACCTTCTGACGAAGAAGGGAACTTCCCTCACGAAAGAGGAGACCTCAGAACTTTTCTCAAGAGCCGTGATAGATATCGATTTACCGGATAAGGAGAACTTCACGGGGAAAGAAATAATCAGCCTTCTTTTGCCCAAGGGTCTGAATATGAAATTCAAAGCGAATTCATGCAGGGAATGTGACAGGTGTGTTAAAGAGGACTGCAAGTATGATTGCTGGGTTTGGGTAAAGGACGGCGAACTTAAGACAGGGATTCTGGACACCAAAGCGGTTGGGGCGTTCAAGGGTAAGATGTTAAACAAGATAAGAAGGCTTGTGAGCGATGATGAACTGAAGGATTTCATAGACAACCTCGGAAGGGTAGGGGTTTCTTATTTGATGAAGAGAGGGTTTTCGATAGGTCTTTCTGACCTCGACCTCCCCCAAAGGGTTCAGAAAACAATCGGGGATGAGATAACCAAGGCGATGAAAGATTCTGATAAACTGGTGAATAAATTTGAGCACGGGAAGCTTAAGGTACTCCCGGGGATGACGATCGAAGAATCGCTCGAAACCCAAATTCTCATGACCCTGGCTGAGGGATTAAACACGGTGAGCGATATAATGATAAAAAACATAAAGCCCAGCGATATCATAACCATGTCGGAGTCAGGGGCAAAGGGTTCGAACATAAACACAACACAGATGTCCGCTTGTGTGGGTTCGGAGACCATACTCGGTAAAAGGATACAGAGAGGTTATTCGGGGAGGACGACAACCCATTTCAAGCCAGGAGATCTTTCGCCTGAAACCCGCGGCTTCGTGGCGAGGGGGTTCAAACAGGGTTTAACCCCTTTCGAATTCTTCTGGAATGTCATGAACGGAAGGGAGGGACTGATGGACAAATCGTTACGCACCCGAAAGTCAGGGTACATGCAGAGGAGACTGATGAATTCTTTGCAGGACCTGAAAGTCTGGGATGACCTGTCATTGAGGGACTCCAACGGGAATGTGGTACAGTTCTTTACAGGAGAGGATGGGATAGACCCGACAAAATCTGACTGGGGAAGATTGAATTGGATTGATTACGTGGAGCATGGTTAATATGAAAGACTTGCCTTTGAGGATAAAGGAAGAGATAGAAGAGTACTGCAAAAAAAAGGGGATAAGCGAAGAGCTTAGGAAGGAGATATTTGAAAAGGTGAGACCATTCTACAAACGGGCGTTGTACGATCCGGAGGAGGCTGTAGGAGTGGTTAGCGCTCAATCCCTTTCCGAACCAGCTACCCAGATGACCATGCGAACTTACCACTTCGCGGGGACCGCTGGCATACAGGTAACACTGGGTTTGCCCAGGCTCATAGAAATATACGACGCGAAGAAGGAACCTGAGACCCCGAGCATGACGATCTACCTGGAATCCGGACACCATACGGAAGTGAAGGCTATAGAAATCGCGAAGAAGATAAAGGAAGTGAAGCTGAGGGATTTCGTTTTGAGACACGTAATCGACCTGATAAACTTAACCGTTACCTGCTACCTGGATGTGGGAAAACTCAAGAAGTTTGATCTGGAACCAAAAAATCTCGTGAAACACATAAAAATGAAAAATGTAGACGTCGAGGTGAAGGGGAAAGAATTAAAGTCGACATCAAAGAAAACAGAAGGCATAAACCTCCATAAACTGAAATACAAGCTTCTGGAATCGCACATAAAGGGTGTAAAGAATATTTCGCACGTGATAGTGAGCAAGGAGGAAAGCGGAGAGTGGATTATATCGACATTGGGGTCAAATATGAGCAAGGTTTTGGACATAGAGGGTGTTGACCACACAAGAACGATCTGCAACAACCCCTTTGAGATTTATGATGTTCTCGGTGTTGAGGCAGCGAGAAATGCGATAATAAATGAAGCGGTAAATACAATCGGGGAGCAGGGTTTGGGTGTGGATATCCGTTACGTATCCATCCTCGCTGATCTGATGACGTCCTCGGGGAAGATAATGGGTATTGGAAGGTATGGAATAGCTGGGAACAAAGAATCTGTCCTCGCTAGGATGGCATTTGAGGAGACAAAGAAACACATAATATCAGCTGCGATAGAAGGGACGAAAGACCCGCTAAGGGGGCACGTAGAGAACATACTCATGAATCAAGTCATACCCATGGGAACAGGGGCGTTCAGACTCGTGGGTAAGATGCCAGAGAAAAAGAAAGAGGAAGCCCCGAAGGAAGAACCGAAAGAGGAAAAGAAGCCCGAGAAGAAGAAAGAAAAGCCGAAGAAAGAGGAAAAGAAGAAGGAAAAGAAACCCAAGATCAAAGTCAAAAAGAAACCCGAGAAAAAGGTCAAACCCAAGGTAAAGAAAAGGCCCGCAAAACCCAAGGTCAAGAATAAAAAGGAGACCAAGAAAACCGCAAAACCCAAGCCTTCTAAAACTAAGGCCAAGAAGGGTGCAAAGAAAAAGAAATAAACTTAAATATACGCCTTGCATATTCTAAAGATATTCCGTTCAGGGTAGGAAACATGTTGAAAAATGAGGTAGAAATTCCAGAAGGCTTGGATGTGGCGTTCGAAAAGGGCAGACTGAACGTTAAAGGAACGAAGGGCGAGGTGAAGAAGATGTTCAAATACCCGCATGTTTCCATGAAGATCGAGAACGGGAAGATAATCATAACATCGGATTCGGAAAGGAAAAAGACGAAGGCGATAATTGGGACATGGGGAGCGCACGTAAAAAACATGTTTTTGGGCACCACGAAAGGGTGGAAAGAAGAACTAAAACTAGTTTACTCTCATTTCCCCGTCAAATTGAAACTTGAGGAAAACAAGCTTTTGATAGAGAATTTCCTGGGGGAAAGAAGCCCCAGGGCTGTTTCCATACCAGGGGGTTTGAAAGTTGAAATTGACAAGAATGCGATATACGTTTACGGAGCAGACAAAGAAAGAGTCGGCCAATTCTGCGGATTAATCGAGCAGGTCACAAAGATCAAGGGATATGATAAGAGGATATTTCAGGATGGTATATACATAACGAGAAAACCGTATTCGGAGGAAGAAGATGAAGGAAGAAATGCTGGAACTCAGGAAGAAGATAAAGAAGAAAAAACCTAAATTCAGAAGGCAGGAGTGGTTCAGGAAGAAGGCGCTCGGTGAGAAGTGGAGGAAGCCGAGAGGCCTGCATTCAAAACTCCGAATGCATGAGAAGGCGAAGGGCTCTCTCCCCAAACCAGGTTACGGTTCACCTGCCAGCGTACGGGGGTTGAACAGGGAAGGCTACAGGGAGGTGCTGGTGAAAAATACAAAAGATCTCGAGAAAATAAACCCGAAAGAGGAGATAGCGATAATAGCGAGCGGGGTCGGGAAAAAGAAAAGATTTGAGATTTTCGAGCTGGCTGGAAAAAACAATATAAAAGTAGGCAACTATAAATTTATTTAATTGATATTTACATGTTCGCAGGGTGTATGTATGATTTCAGGATACAGGTGTCCTATGTGCGGGACTTCCGGAAAAATATGGAACAAAAAGCCAGAGGCATTTGTCTGCCCCAAATGCTTCACCTTCTTCTCGATATTCGGGGTCGTTCTTGAAACAGAAGAGGAACCGAATGAGCTGTGGACGTAAAAATTGTTAAAAAACATCAAAAAGTTTAAATATCTTTCCTAAATATATAACTTATGGCTGAAATTCATTCTATTGATATAAAAATGGACAACATAATAGTCAATCTTAAGATATCGAGGGACGAATACGAATTACTGGGACACAACACATCAGAGCTCTTGCTGTTGCCTGCAAACCTAGAATTCCTTAACCGTCCGCTAACCACCGGGAAGCTTGGGAACAGCAACAGGATAATGCTACCTAAAAAGATCCTGGAGAGGTTCGAAATAAAAAACCTTATAAAAAAGGCCCCTGCAAGAACATTCAGAGTGGATGATGAGGTCTTCCTTTTAATAATGCTGAAAGGGTCGAGTTTAGGAATACCGAAATTCAAAGAGGTGAAATGATGGTGATGAGTACTGGAATAAAAAAACTGGACAAACTGCTTGGAGGTGGATTCCCTTTAAGGGTCGCGATCCTAATGTCAGGAGGACCTGGATCGGGGAAAACCCTTTTCGCCCTGAAATTCCTCATGGAGGGTGCGAGAAACAAGGAGAAATGCTGTTACGTTTCCCTCAACGAGACAAAGGAAGAACTCATGAGGGCATGCAAGGGTATAGATTCACTGAAAGACGCTGAAAAACACATCGGAAATAATTTAGCAATAGAACACATACCTTTGGGCGAGAACATAACGATGAAGAAGTTCATAGACATAATCGCCTCATACCCGAAAATAGACAGGCTCGTCATAGACAACGTGAACAAGCTCCTTATATTCGCGGAGAGCGAGAGGGTGTACAGGCTCCATCTCTCCGAACTCGTGAAACACCTGAAACCCATGGGATGCACGCTCCTCCTCTGCGAAACCAGAGGGGAGAACATAGACACGGGTAATGGAGAATCTTTCGAATGCGATGGCGTCCTTCACATTTCCTTCCTTGAGCTGGAGGAGAAACCCATGAGAACCCTGACCGTCCACAAGATGAGATACGCGAATTTCGACCCCAAGATACCGCACGAATTCGTGATAAACGATAAAGACCTGAAATTGACCGAGACGAAGATCATTTAGAATTTTTTTATTTTTTGTTTAAAGCGCATCCTATCCTTTCTACGCCCTCTTTTATTCCCCTGGGTTTGCAGACAAAAGAGAACCTTACGTGTTTATCATGAAGATCGCTGAATATGCTCCCGGGCATTGTAAGCACGCCTGATTTCAGAAACATGTCATAAACCTTTTTGTCATTACCCCATTCTGATATGTTCGGGAATGCGTAAAACGTTCCCTTAGGTTCAACACAGGGTATGCCCAATTTTTTGAATCCTTTCATCAATATAATCTTTCTTTTTTCAAATTCTTTCTTGATTCTCTCCGGGAATTCCTTCTCGTCAAATGCTGCGAGCGTTGCTTTTTGAATAGAGGCGTTAACACAGTTGGAGAGGTATAGTTTTAACTTCAACAATTTCTGTACGAACTCTTTTTTGGCATGCAGATATCCTATCCTGTAACCGCACATGCAGTAGGTTTTTGAGAATGAATTAACAGTTATTATTCTTTCAGGGGTTTCAGAGAGGGAAGCGAGAGAGTGATGTTTGCCAGTGTAAATGATCTTTTCATAAACCTCATCCACCAGTATACTTGTTTTGCATATTTCCGACACCGCTTTTAAAACATTTTTGTTCAAAACCATGCCCGTTGGGTTGTGCGGGGTGTTGAGAATCAAGAGCTTTGTTTTCTCGCTGAGCATACCCTTCAATTCTTCCATATCTATTTGAAACCCCTTCTCCTCCCTTAAAGGCAGGGGTTTCGCTCTCCCCCCGCAGTATTTGACTATGGGACTGAATATGGGGTAATTCGGCTCGCAGGTAATAACCTCGTCACCTTTGTCCACCAGGGACAGGAGAACAAGCCCGATCGCTTCTGTTGCCCCGTTCGTGACGAGAATCTCCTCTGGCTCCGCCCGTATCTTGTTTTCCACCTCCAGTTTCCCCGCGATTTTCTCCCTCAGTTCAGGGTAGCCCTGTATCGGAGCGTATCTGTTAGAACCCTCCCTGACAGCCTTTACGTACGCATTCACCACGGATTCCGGTGGCTTGAACAAAGGCTCACCTACTGAAAAATTTATGCAATTCTCAGATATGTGACCAAAATATTTTGTCGCCTCGCATTCCGGGGTGTTCTGTATAGCCCTGTTCAGATTCATAAAATCAATAACTATATTTTAAAGTCCCAGAATATATACTAATACTGATAAAATGAGGCTTTCCGAATCGTTGAGAAAGGGGATAATGGAATCGAAGGTCGGGGGGGTTATAAACAGGTTTAAGATAAGAAGCAGAAGGTCAGTGTTATTTTTTGAGGATATACTAGCGAATTACGTAAGGATCTGTGAAGAAAACGGTAAGAAAGATGATACGTTCATGGTGGCAAAAAAATGGGCCACCTTATCAACACAGCAGTTACTGCCTAAATGGGTTAACGATTCTTCAAAAATATTATTGCTTAACTTTGTAACTAAAAAAATCTGGAGGAACATAGGATTGCTCGAATATTTCAATGGGGAAATGAAAAATGATGTAGTTCACATAAAAACAAGAAAGGAGTTTTTAACAAGAATTTTGGGCAGAAATGAGTTCATGAAGGGGTTTTTTAACGGCTGTACAGACAGTTTTTTCAATCGCAGATCAAAAATCATAGAGTATACGCAAAGCGAGCAAAGTTGTAACTACAGCTTAAAGCTCGAAAAAGGGTTTCTTGGCATCAAAGCCAAAAACAAAGACATTTACAATGATCTCAACTATTTGCCTAAAACCGAGGGATTTACCCTCAAGGATGCCCTGAAGATGAAGCTGTTTCAGTTAAAAGAAAATAACAGAATTTATTTCAGAGGCAAATCAATAACTCCCACGGAAAATACGATATTTCACATACTGGGTAACGAAGGACCCTTACTTCATAAATTGCCGCACATTTCCCGTGATTATTTCAGCGAGGTTATAGAAAAAAATACGACGGATGAGAAAAAGCTAACACTACTTAAGACATTGTTACAGATCATGGGCTGGGGTATCGTCAAAATAATAATAAAAAATAAAAATGTTGTAGTTTCAATAAAAAATCCACCCTATGGTTTACAAGCCGAGGAAGATAACTGGAAATTCATAAGCAACGTGATTCTTGGCTATTTATGGCTGTTAAAAGAAAATTTCGTCATAGCTGAAACCAGCAAAACAGAAAAACATCTCGAAATAACGTATTCCACTTAAACAACGATACCTAAGGCATAAACCATGGTGAGAAAGGATATGTTAAGCCAGTATGGCGCCACGCCAAATGTATGCGCTCTCTTTCTCAGAACACCCAAGTCCCTTTCCCCTATAATGGATTTCCCCCACAAATATGATAGAATCATTGTTGCAATAAACGGTGAAAAAATCCACCACATTTTTAGGAAAAGAACGGAAACCAGTATGGCGAAAATACTGGATATAAACAAAAACGAGTTGTGGAGCACTAGAGCTTTAGAAAGTCCAAATTTCATGGCAGGTGTCACCACTTGATTTTTTCTGTCAAATTTCTTGTCTGAAATATGGGTTAACGCCCATACCGACAGACTCCCGAACCAGAAAACAAAAACTGACAATGTTATGAGTAAAAGATCGTTTGCTCCGAAAGCTAGAGCGGAAGTCAGAAATATCACAGCCGTGGAAAACGTGTACGTGACTATGCCACCCCACCAGAATCTTTTAAGTCTCAGCGGAGGGGAAGAGTAGGAGAAACCACAATGAATCGCCCAAACCAGAAGGATTATAAAAAGAAAATTATTTCTGATCAAACCCAGGACAATCCCGGTCATAATCGTGACAGCCAAGAAAACACGTGATAGGTTTTTGATCTTATCCAGCGGAATCTTACCGGATACATGTGCGTACATTTTCATGGAGGGGTTCATCTTGTCAGAACCGTAGTCATGAACAAAATTGACAAACACCCCGTAAAATAATGCACTGTAAGAGAATGTTAAAACCAATATGAAGGTTGATAATGAGAACTGCTGCGACAAGGCTATGCCGCACATTATTGCAATTAAATAATTTAGACGAAAACGCGAAAGCCTGATCCAGTCCAGAACACTCATATTATCAGCAACCAGAACGGGAGGAAAACGAATCCCGCGGAACCGAATAAGTGTGCAAAATGATAATTGTCTTTAAACATAAATATTACACTTAAAAGACTGAATGGTAAAAGAATGAACAATCTTTTTACACCGAATAATATTACAAGGGTTAAAAATAGAACAATTAAAAAACAAACAAATGCCTTCACTGTTTCACGGCCGAGTAAAACAGGTAGTGTATTGATGCCTGTAATTTTATCACCTTCATAATCTCTAATGTCTGACAGAACACTCCCTATGAAAATAATCATATAAAAAAACAAATAGTAAAAAACAAGCGTATTGCTGAATACGATATCGACAACGCCAAAAATGAAAATCTGTGTTATCAGAAAAGCAGTGTATAAGTTTTTGATTAAGCAATACCTTTTTATTCTGAAATGTGAATATGAAAATCCTGTGACAAGGAAGATCAGAGATAAGATTATCGAATAGAAGGAAAGAAACATCGAACACAAAATACCAATTAATCCAGAAGCAATTGTTATTTTCAATCCATTTTTGTAAACATACTTGTTAACCCCTTTTCTGTTTTTTAGGTCCTCCTCCTTGTCCGTTATGTTATTATACGAATATACGAACGCGAAAAGAAAAAAAGAACCCAAGGCCACGAAAAATAAATTAATATCCGGCTGATTGAATAACAAATAACCCGATACCGCTAAGAATAACCCAGAAAGAGATATTCTAAATCTGATAAAATCTAATAATTCCTTCATGGCAATTCCACCATTCCCTGATCATTCATTCTTTGAAAATAATTGGACAAGTAAACTACATCATCTTTTGAAAATGATACTTTCCCCATCTCCGAAAGTGTCTTTAATATATTCAAAAACTGAATAAGATGTTCTCTTGGTATATTGCCTAAAATATTTCTAAGCGCCCCACCTCCGCTGTGTTTCCCGAAAAAGAATTGTCTCTTCTGACCTACAAAACTCGGATTGAAATACTCGTAAGTACTGGGGTTCTTTATAACCCCATCCACATGTATACCCGATTCATGCGAAAAAACGTTCGTCCCGACTATGGGTTTGTGCCTCTGAAGCCTGACACCGGAGAATTCCTCCACCTGCCTGCAGATGTCTGTGAGTTTCTCATACTTCACATTCAGTTCTATGCTATGCAGGAACTTCAAACCGGTACACACCTCCTCTATTGGAGCGTTGCCTGCTCTCTCACCTATCCCGGTGAAGGTTCCGGAGAAGACGTCCACCCCCGCCCTTATCCCTTCCAGCGTGTTGGCAGTCGCTAGACCGAAATCGTTGTGAACATGAAAACCAATCTTGCAATTGCAATTTTGTTTTATTTTTGAGATGAAATCAAAAGTTGATTTCGGCGTTAAACATCCCAAGGTATCTGCAATAAAGAATATCTCCACCTTATTTTCCACGCTCTTTATAAAAGATAACAAATAATCCATGTCGACCCTTGTTGAATCCTCACCGGCAAAATCCACTTCAAGACCGTGGGATCTCGCGTAATCAATCATCTCTTCCGAACGTATGAGGTTTTCCTCCCTTGATATTCTCAGTTTTTTCTCTAGATGTATGTCGGAAAGCGGGGTGAAAAGTGTTATTCTCTTCACCCCCGATTGCAGGGTAAGGTCAATGTCCTCTTTTTTGAGCCTGCAGGATGCGGATATCTTATCCGGGTAAAAATCAGCCAGATTTTTCGTTAACCTGAACTCTGTTTTTGAGACAGTGGGCATGATATCGATCAAGTCAACGCCAAAATCAATGAATTTTTCAGTTAGGGTTAACTTTTCTTCAAAAGAAAAAACAACACCCGGCATCTGTTCCCCGTCTCTGAGGGTGGTATCATGGATTAAAACCCTTACCATGTTTATATATTATTATAAATTCTGTATATAAATCATTTTTTTGTTTAAACTTATGAATTTTATGTTAAAAATCAATTAGGACACAGAATATAAATTTTAAAAAAACAAAGATATCTCAATATGAATGAGAAAGTCTACTCCCTGCTTAAACGCATTCCGAAGGGAAAGGTCACGACCTACGGTGAACTAGCGAAAGTTTCGAAACTCCATCCAAGGTCGATAGGAACGCTGATGAGGAAGAACAGCGATCCCGTGAACATCCCCTGTTACAAGGTCGTGAGGTCTGATGGATCGGTAGGAGGGTATTCAGCGAAAGGAGGAATCAAAACAAAGATCAAGCTTCTCCAAAAGGACGGGATAAGGATAGAAAAGGGGAAAATTAACCTTAATGTGCACCTCTACAGGTTCTCAAAATCTTAAAAACCAAGACTTCAAAATTTAACCATGAAAGCCGGAATGAAGCTCCCGAAAAGAGACGTTGTTAGTTTCGTGATAAAGGAGGTCATGCAGAAGAGCAAGGAAATCGAATCCCTGAGGGAGTTCACAGACCTCGTTAACATGCGATTGAAGATGGTTGATTCAAGGCTCGTGATCTCAGGCAAACGCCTGAGGAACATATTCATAAAAATGCCCGGGACAAAAATCTTGATTGAAACAAGGAAGGGGAAGAGAGCGAAAAAATGCCCTTCGTGTTTCTCCGGCCTTAGGAAGGTCTACATGAAAAACCTCGGGGGGAGAAAAATCCTCTATAAACTGGTCTGCCAGAAGTGCGGATACTCGGGAGCAAACGGGAAGTTCATTCCAAAAAGATACAAGTTCATCAAAACCTGATCACGCATAAATCACTCGAACCCTTTTCAGTTCTTTAATATTCTTCGCCCCGACCAGGAGCATCGCATCCTTTAACTGGGACATTACCTTACCCAGGTGTCCCTTTACCTTCTCCGGGGATTCGGTCGCAGGCTTTAACAGAGGCAAAGCCATACCGGCGAGATCCGCCCCCATTGCGATCGCCTTTGCAGCCTCGACCCCAGTTCTTATCCCTCCGGAGGCGATGATCGGGACCCTCATTCCACTTATAACATCCTTTAACGCTTCTGCTGTGGGGATCCCCCATTCCTCTATGTGCGTTACATCCTCTTTCGTTCTGTACGCATCCACCTTCACCCAGGAGGTCCCTCCGGCGCCAGCGATATCAATCGCCTTCACCCCCCCTCTAACCAATTGTTTCGATAACTTCCCTGAAATCCCGCAGCCTGTTTCCTTCGCGATCACAGGGAACTTCGCCTTTTTACAGAGATATTTTATATTGCTGTAAATCCCCTTCCAGGACTTGTCCCCTTCCTGCTGGGCTAGCTCCTGAGTCACATTCAAATGAACCGCCAAGCCATCCGCCCTTATGGAATCCACAAGCGAAACTATCTTTTCTATATCGTACTGCCCGAGCTGGGCAGCCCCTATGTTCCCGAGAAGGAATATGTTCGGGCCAACATCCCGAACCGAATAAGTCCGAACGAGTTTCGGATACTCAAGCATCGCCCTTTGAGAACCGACACCCATCCCTATCCCGAGGGCTTCCGCAGCCTTCGCAAGGTTCTTGTTTATCCTTTCCCCTTGCTCCGTCCCCCCGGTCATAGCCTCGATAAAAAGCGGGGATTCGAATTTCTTCCCCAGAAATTTCGTGGACAAATCGATCTCTTCCTTATCGATTTCAGGAAGCGCTTTATGCTCGAGCTCCACGTGCTCGAAACCATTCGATTTAACGAATTCCACTTTCTTCTCCAGGCAGATCCTTATATGATCATCCTTCCGCGATTTTGTTAACTCAGACATATTATCTCCTTGCTTAACCCCTTATTATAGTTCCCAGTCCCCTTTCCCCGAGAAGCGATTTTTTCAGAACATCCGGTTTCAACCCGTTTATTATCTCGATTTCCACTCCCATCTCCAGCGACCTCTCCACCTTGTGGACCATCCCGCCCGTGACATCCGCAACACCATCCGATGATAACAGGGAATTCCTGATCTCCTTGAAATTCCCCTTCGTTATCTCCTTGATAACATTCCCTTTTTGATCCAGAACCCCGTCCGTTTTCCCGACCATTATTACCCTCTCCGGCTTCAGCTTTTCCGAAAGAAACCTGAATATCTCCTCTGTCGAGATTATACAGCAGCCCTTTTTCTCATCCAGACATACATCCCCGTAGGGAACGGGTATCAAACCACTGGACAGCGAGATCTCAAAGGGTTTCATGTACCACTCCTTTATCCGATCTTCCCTGGCGATGCAGGAAGCCGAGGGCTGTATCGAAAACGCTTTCTCCCCTGCCGCGACAAGCGAAGAAACGATTATCCTGTTTAATGTTGCCGCATCGTTCTGGACCTTGACAAACCCTTCCCAGCTCTTATCATTTATCACGCCCTTGTGGGTTTCATACTTGTCCGCTGAGACGTGAGGGAAGCTCCCTCCGCCATGCCCTATCAATAACGGCTTCCCTTCCCTGCCTTCATGTATCTCCACGCAGAGCCGTTTTATCACATCATCCCTTGTGGTGTAAGGCTTGGACTTGTCCGTTATCAGCGATCCCCCCAGCTTGACGAAGACCAGATTTTTCATAATAAAAACAATATGGAAACCTTATTTAAATTTAAAACAAACTACATCTATGGATCCCGAAACCCTGTGTCTAATTTCTCTGAACGCCTACCATAGGATTTCAAAAGACAGCTTTTTCAGGAGGATTTTGGAAGCGAAAGATCTTGAACACACCCGAAACTCCCTCGTCTTCCTAGGCTTTTCTGAGCTCTCAGGGCTCGCGAAGGAAAGGAAGGATTACTTCATAATCCTGAAGTTAATAGAACAGGATGTTGACGGGGTTTACGGAATGCTGAGTAGAGGAGAAAAGGAAAGTTTCAGGGGCAAAATCGAAAAAATGAAAAGAGAAACAGCGAAAGAAACCCTTGAGGAATTCGAAAAATACTTCACCGAGGAGGAAGGGAAAATCTAACCCCACCTCTTGTAGACCTTGTTCTCTACCCCCAGCGAATCCAAAACCTTCCCTATTATGTGATCAACCATTTCCTCGATAGTTTTCGGTTTTGAATACATTGTCAGGACAGGTGGGAGGATTAGCCCACCCGCAAGCGTGACCTTTCGCATGTTCTCTATGTGTATAAGGCTTAGCGGTGTTTCCCTTGTGACCAGGACGAGCTTCCTCTTTTCCTTCAGGCACACATCAGCCGCTCGCAGCAAAAGATTATCCGAATAGCCAGAGGCAATCCCACCGAGGGTTTTCATGCTGCAGGGGATCACCACCATCCCTTTCGTTTTGAAAGAACCTGAAGCAATCGGGGCGAAGAAATTCCCATTGTCGTAGACTTTCGAAGCGAGTTTCTCAACACCCCTGACCTTGTACTTCGTTTCGTGTTCTATAAGTTTTTCCGCTGTCTCTGTTATCACCAGGTGGGTTTCGAATCCCATCCTTTTGAGAACTTCCAGAAGACGCACGCCTAGGATAGAACCTGAACTCCCGGAGATCCCTACAATTAACTTTTCACGCATTCCACTATCCCTTCATCCGCATTCACTTTCAGCTTGTCCCCTGTTTTTATCTTCTCTATCTCTATCTCGTCAACACAGGGGATTTCGGAAATTATGGCACCTACGGCAACGACGGTCTCACATTCCTTGTTGATTATCGCTGCAGGGGCCTTCCCGTTCTTCTTCAGCCTGTATATAGTGTAAGAACCCACGGTGGAGCCCTTTCCTACAGGAAAAACCAATATCTTCCCGCTTACGCTCTGGCCTTCCAGCGGGTGACCCCTTTCCGTTACAATCCCTGTATCCGGATCAACTCCGCCGTAAAAAGATACGCCTTCTTTCGAAACTAAAGCCTCACCTTCTGCTTTACCACCGAATATCTTTCTTCCTTTCATTCTCCCACCGCCAGTTTTATACAATCTTCGAGCGTTCGGAATATGGTTTTGAAATTATTTTTACCTCTTCCATAGAATATGCCCTTCGCCGAATTCGTTGCTATCGAACTGAATCTGCCTTTCAAAGGAGCAACCACATGACAAGTATCGCACGCTAACTTCGCCCCTGACTCCTCTATTGTTTTCGAATAGCCTTTCTCATCAGCGATCTTCTTGATAGGCCTCGCTACCCCTATCCACAGTTCCTTGTTGACTTTCTTGCCTTCAAGGAGTTTTGAAATCTTCTCCAGTTCCTCGATCGAGCAATGCGGACATCCCAGGAAAATAAATTCCACATCTTCGGTGTCATTCATTTCTTTGATTGCATTGTCAATATCCTCCTGGGTAACCACTACCCTTTCCTCCGGAACTTCGGTCTTGTTGGGCGTAATACCTTCTATGTGGAACATTGGGGCTCCTCCATAAGTTACTATAGATGCTGACAGCGCTTTCAAATCCTCAGTAGTTGCCTTCTCTATCCCGGTCATTAACGGGATCCTTCCCTTTGCAATCTTCCCGACTACATTCCCCAAAGCCCCGAACAGCATGGGGCTGTCAACCCTAGCTTTAACCTCTGCAACAAACTGAGCCTGCCTGTTTTCATCCAGGTGAAGTCCGTATTCCGCTGTAAACCCTGTGAGGGATGAAGCTATACTGCTCGGGCCACCTTCCTTGTTAGTTTTCGCTCCTAAGACGGAATTAGCATATGTTACCGCGCTGCTCTCACCCCATGCGATATGATCTCCGAAATTCGGCTTGTTCCCGATAAAGTAGGGCGTGCACGTACACGTGGCCTCCATCCCCATCTTATCAAACGCCTCTATAACCATCTTTTGCTTCCTTGCAAATTCAGGGTCTATCCCTAGGCCTTCCCAGTTCTCCATATCCATTCCTGCAGGATTGAGCGTTGTCTTCACACGCGTTTTCCCGTCCTTTGCCATCTCATCCAGAAATTCGAGGCCTGCGTCCCCTAGATTATCGTAGCTTACGCCAGAGATCTGAACACTTGTAACAGGTATAAGCCTTTTCGCCCCGTATATCTCCCCCAGCGCCACGAGTATTGACATGGATTTCTTAACAGCATTACCATGCTTCCCTTCAAGCATTTCCTTCTGTTCTTCAGTCAACTCCATAATATCTCTTCCTATCACTCCAAATAATCCTCAACCTTTAGTTCCATCGGCAGTTTGGGTTTTTTGAAATTTTTCGGGTCCTTCCCTTCCGGTATGGTCAAATCAAAACCTATTTTACATGTCTCCTTGGTTTCGAGGTTCGAGGAAGGATCGAGAGACGAGCCCTTCTCCTTCGGCTTGATTATCATATCTTTGTCCCCCTGGAATCGTGTCGCGAATGCCCATTCGATTTCATTTGGGTTATGTATGTCTATATCCTCGTCCACAACAAACAGATGTTTCATGGACTTATGCCCTTGGAAAGCGGCCTCAATCGCCTTCTTCCCATCATTCGGATGTTTCTTCCGAATGCTCACCGCCCCGTGCAGCCACGAACAACCTCCTAGTGTGACTAACACATCCTTGCAGTCGCAGACCTTTGAAACCTCACGGAATATCGTGGGTTCCCTTGGCATTCCCATGAGGATCTTGTGTTCCAGTCCTCCCGGCAGAAGCGCGTGGAATACAGGGTTCTTCCTCACGAATATTTTTTTGATTTTCGCGACCCTCTGCTTCCTCACGATGTCGGGCGTTTCGGTCAGATCAAGGAAAGGTCCTTCATCCGCTTCTTCTCCCTCCATTTTCGCTATCATGACTATATCCGCCTGCGGAACCTTGTGGCCGCCAAGTTCTACAAGTCTCGTTTCGCCCAAGGCGTTCGCTATATTCAGCTCGCTGTTGCCTGTTTTTGTTGATATCGCCGCTGCGAGCATAACCGGTATGGAATTGCCTATACAGAAAGCGAACTCTTGGTTCCCCCTTTCCAAAAAAGTGTGGAAATCCCTCTCAAGTATCCTCATCACAAACTTGTCCTTCCCCATTATCATCGCCCTCTGGTAAGAGGCGTTAATACCAAATTCTTTGTCATTCGCTATCACAATCCCCGAGGCTATGTAAGGCCCACCATCGAAAGGGTAATACGTAAGAATAGGAAGCTTCGAGAGATCAACCTCCATCTCCTCGTAGCCTTCAGCTTTTGCTATTTCCGGTTCCTTTGGATTCTCAATCGCATGGGAAAGCTTCTTTATGATTTCTTTCTCCTTAATCCCGAGCCCCACGGCAACCAGTTCCCTGGTAGAACAGATGTTCGCTATCACGGGCACATCGAAACCCTTCACATTCTCGAAAAGCAAAGGCCTGCCATCGAGCTTTTTCATTATGGTCGATATCTCGTATTTCGTGTCGACCTCTTTCTTTATCCTTGTCAACATCCCTTTCTTCCCCAAAGCATCGAAAAACTCCCGAAATTCCATAAACATCACCTTATAGAGAAAATGTTATAATGTTTTAAATAAATATTCAGGAAAATTCGTTAAAGGTCGAATTCAAACCCCTATCTTCGTTCTCAGCGTTTCGAACCCTTCCCTTTCAATAGCTTTCGCGACTTTTTCCCGGGTATCCTCATTTTCTGTGAGGGCGATCATGAATCCCCCTCCTCCTGCCCCTGTGAGCTTCGCCCCGAGCGCTCCGTTTTCCTTCGCTAATCCGCATAATTTGTCCAGTTCAGGAGAACTCACGCCTATCTCCTGAAGCAGGGAATGGTTATCATCCATCAATTCCCCCCATCCCTTCAGATCAAGGGAGATTATCCTTTCCTTCGCTCGCTTGACGAGCATTTCAGCTCTTGAAAAAATCTCCTCATATTTCCCCGGTTCCCTTCCCTTCCTCTCCCTTACACTTTCTATGAGTTCCTTCGTATTCCCCTTTTTTCCCGTGTTCCCCATAACAAGCAGGAGACTCCCTTTGAGATCGATGGGCTCTATTGTGTTTTTACCCCCCTCGTTCTTCTTGAACCATATTATTTTCCCGTATGTTGCGCACGTGTTGTCTATTCCTGATGGAGTCCCATGCGAAACCTCCTCGCATTCATAGGCGAGTTTGTTTACCTCCTCATTCGAAATCCCTTTACCTGTGAACTCATTCAGCGCCCGTATAACAGCCACAGCTAGCGCCGCGCTGTAACCCATCCCTGCCATGGGAACAACATCACCTGAGATGGTGATCCTAACATCCTTAACCCCAAAGTATTCGAAAACTTTTTCGAATGTCCTGCTCAGGATATGATCTCTTTGTTTCTCGAACGAAACAGTCGAATTGAAATTCTTATCATCAAACATTATCCCGTTTTCGTTCTTTTCAACTCCCGCTTTCACGGATTTGTCTATGCCTGAGGCTATCGCAGGCAATCCGTATACCACGAAATGCTCCCCGAATAGTATGACTTTCCCGAACCCGTGACCTTCCGCCGCCATGTCCCCCACGACCTTTTTGAAATTATTTAAACATGGAGTTTAAAAAATAACCTAAGGTG
>JAZGEG010000100.1:0-7432 GCA_036478655.1 Candidatus Aenigmatarchaeota archaeon
GCAAGGCCTTCGTTTAAGCTTATAAAAGCTTTTGTTTCAAATGAATAAAGACATGGTGAGCGTATGATCATACCTATCCGCTGCATGACCTGCGGAAAGCCCGTGGGTCACCTATGGGAGAAGTACAATAAAGGGATAGAAAAGGGAACGGATCCGAAAAAGGTCATGGATTCGCTCGGGATTGAAAAATACTGTTGCCGATCGCTGTTTCTCACTCATATAGATATGATCGACAATATTGGACAGTTCAGGAAGTAATTTATTCTATTCTTGGGAAATATTAACCAATGAACCTCTCTGAGAGATACAGGAAGGCGAGAACAGGCGTAATTGTCGGGATATTCGGCAACCTTTTTCTAGGCCTTTTGAAGCTCGCCGCTGGAATCTTTGGGAACTCCCTGGCGGTAATCGCTGATTCGTTACATAGCCTTTCGGATATGTTAACAAGCGTGGTTGTCTGGATAAGCCTCAGAATAGGGAAGAAACCTCCGGACAAATACCACCCGTACGGGCACGGCGATGCCGAACCAATAGCAGGCCTGATCGTGGCGATATCTCTTGGGGTTATCGGCTTCGAGTTCATAAGGGAATCCGCAATGGAAATACTCACAGGGAAGGTATATACCCCGGGGACAATAGCGATAATAGTAGTCGTATTCTCAATAATTTTCAAATACTGGATGGCGTTCTTCGTAATGAAGATAGGGAAGGAGACGAGATCCCCCGCACTCATTGCAGATGCCTGCCACCACAAATCGGATTTCTATACATCCATAGCGGTTCTCGTGGGGGTTGTTGGAGCGGGGATGGGATTCAGCGTGCTTGACCCGCTTGCTGGAATAGTGGTTTCCCTGTGGATAATCAAGATCGGTTTCGACCTCGGCAAAAGGAATATCCACTCCTTAATGGGCGAGGCCCCCTCGGAGGAAATGCTCTCAGAAATAAAGGGCATAACCTCGGAAATAAAGGGAGTCAAGAACGTTCATAACGTAAAGGTCCATTATGTGGGACCGCACGCTTTCGTCACCATGCATGTAAACATGGACAAGAAAATGAAGCTCTCAGAAGCGCATGGGATAGCAACCAGGATTGAGGATGAACTCAAAAAGAAAATAGAAACCGTTTCCTCTGCCGTTGTCCATCCGGAGCCGGTCTGATTTTAATAGGACATGAAATTGAGCAGTGTTATTTCGAAGGTCAGGGTTTCCCCTGCAAGTTCATGGTTTAGATCCATCATCATGTGCGTTTCATTAACTTCCGTTATTCTTCCCGCTCCCATCACTGTTATGACCACGCTTCCTTCCACAGGATAGGTGGTTACGGTTATTTTATCCCAGCCGACCGAGACGCGTGCTGTCCCGTAAACCTCTCCCACACCGTCTTTCAAATCGTACACCATCCCATCTTCAGGTTCGTGCTTTATCACAACTGTTTGATTCTGCATCTCAATAACCCTCACTGGCCATTGCATCCCTTCGATTTGATACATCCTGTTTAAAGCAGGATCTTCTTCAAAACTGAGTTTGAACACTTCAATTGTTATATTATCTATCCTCTCGAGTTCCTGAACCAGGGGTATTGAAAGGATTCTACTTGGATCATAATATCCGTATGCCTGCTCAGGCGGGATCGTGGAGGTTTTTTTCTCCCCTATCCTCATACCCGTAACCGCTTGGTCCACCCCGCTAATTGCCTCGCCTGCACCGACCCTGAATGTGAAATTCCCCGAATCGAATATGGTCCCGTTCGCAAGCCTTCCTGTGTACATGATCTGGGCTATGTCCCCTTCCTTTACCGGGTTCATGCTCGCCGGAACTGAGAGAGTGATCATAAACAATAAAGCTCCTATAACCGCTACCACGATGACTATCAAAACAGGATAGAACAAAGGAAACCCCTCCCTCTCTTTTATAAACTCTCTCCTCTTCTTTTCCCCCAGTTCCGTGAACTTGCTTATTTTCTCCATTTTTATCGGTTCCGTCTTCTCCGTTATCGACTCGAATTTCTTCTTTCTCCCTGCCTTCTTTTTTCTAACCATTCAATCACCATGCCGATGGCGGGATTTGAACCCGCGACCTCTGCGTTTCCCACATAAAACAACGCAGATGTGTCCAAATTATGTCATAGGTTTCAAAAAGAAACCTCCAAGCTCATACCTTCGAAAGTTATGAGCGCAGCGCTCTAACCACTGAGCCACATCGGCGTGAATATATAGTTTGATATTTGGTTTTAATAAATATA
Source organism: Candidatus Aenigmatarchaeota archaeon (assembly GCA_036478655.1). Lineage (GTDB taxonomy): Archaea > Aenigmatarchaeota > Aenigmatarchaeia > QMZP01 > QMZT01 > JAZGEG01. Next base: position 2,242 of record JAZGEG010000100.1, read on the forward strand.
TTTCGACCACGCAGGTTTTTTTATGTCCTTGACTATAATATATACATGAAGTTTCTCGATATAAATTTCAAACCAGGATTCATAGTTTACAGGAACGGCCCAGGTCCCGTATGGGTTTGTCCGCATTCAGGTCCTGCTGTTGAAATCCCGACCGCAAGGGATCAGTGGTCGGATACAATCGCTTCTCTCTGCTGGCTTAAGATGGGAGGAACGCTCATAATTTCTACCATCCCCAGGAAACAGATGTACGGCATGGATTTCAACAGGGAGATCCCCCCGAAAGATTCTTCCCTGAATTTATGGCCTGAATTCGTCAGGGATGAAAACAGGGAAAGGCTGGAAGAATACAGGAAGGTCTATTCCTGGACCGCGATGGATGAAGCCGATCACAAACACAGACTGAAGATTTACAATGATTTCTGGAACACCGTAAGCAGATCAGGGAACATAATAATTTTTCTCCACACGCAATTCACAAGGATAAAGAACTTCCCTTCTGTTATGGACGTTATAACCTACCAGGGAAGAGGTGTCAAAAAAGAAATAATAAACTCGATAGTGAAAAAGACGAACAAAAAATACGAAGAATTTTTCAGACGCTTGGAAAAGCCTTATAAAGATCAAATAATGCTTGAACAGGAAAGGGTGATACGCAGAATAAAGGATATTTTCTCAGAGTTCGGCCTGGACAAAATGAAGGTGGAGTACAAAACGAACACATTAAGAGACATGGAAATAATGAAGAAATATGCGGACAAAAAGGTTTACATGAAACTGAAAAAGGAATTCAATGAGAAAAATTTCCTTTCCGTTCTAAAGTCGGCTCTCATGCAGAAAATCCACCCGCACATAACAATCGACTCGATATTCAAGGGCCAGAAAGCCCTTACCATGAAGAAACCGCTGTTCATGAAGGATAACATAGTGATGGAAGTGGAGACAACTAGCTTTCTCAGTTACTGGCACCCGGTAAAAGCGAGCAACGTAGTGATAGATATCCTGAAAGATCTGATTTCGGTTGATATGTACAGGAAGATGGGAGCCAAACAAACCCAGATTGCCAAATTCATTAAGAAATAGATTGGAAAACCAAGTTGATGTTAATTCAAACCGAAAACCTTAATTCTTTGTATACCGCCTTGGCTATATTCCTTGCCCATTCGTTAATTTTGTACGTTTTTTTATCAATAATTTTGTGTAATGTTATTACCCTCAAGATCCTCTGATGCGGCTTGAAAAGCGTATTTTCAAAAGGCGGATTGGCAGTTAAAAGGAATTCATCCCTTGATTTTAAATCCTCTAGTCTGTAGCCCGGTCTCTTGTAAACAAGTTTCCCGTCATTTAAGTTATAAACCCCGGCTTTCAAAGAACCCTTGTTTTTCACGATTTTCCCCCACTTGTTAAACAAAATTAGTTGCGTCCCTGTCTTAGGCTTTTTGATCAATTCATTTATTTTTTCTAAATCCATTTCATAATCCATATTCAAAAACTCCATAATGTGAAACATTATCAAGGGAGGTTCGGAATTCTTCAATTGAACCATTGTTATTGCCGGAAACGACCCCAGTAAACGGGGGTTGATCTCAATAACGTATATCTTACCCTCTTTCTTGTCGAGAACCATATCCAGACCGAATATCCCTTTGTAACCTTTCGATTTAAGATATTCCCCTATTTTTCCCGCATAGAGGTACGCCTGCCTCTGTATTTCATGGGGGAAATCATGTGATGATGTCCAGTCATGCCCGCAGAAAACCCCGTTCCCAAATCCGAGGTTCATAACCTCCGGAATATCTAGTAACTGATACTGAAGGTTCGTGTACAATATCCCGTGTTTCGTTACACATCCCATTAGGCTTGGGGAAGGGCCCTCGATAAATTTTGTAACAACAACCTCAGAAACCCCCTTATTCAAAATATTCTTTCTGGCTTCCTCAAAATTTTTTCGCGTTCTGACAAAAAACGTCCCCCTCCCACCGCTTCCCTTGAAAGTCTGCATTACTATTTTATCCCCATACTTTTCTTTCAGCTCGCTGTAACCCTTTTCCTGCAGATTGCAAATTTCGCCCAGAACTGCCGGCAATCCGCATTTCTCGAGGATCTCCCTCAGTAACGCCTTGTTATCCATTTCCTCATACATCTTATTGCCGATTATATTCCATTTTTCCTCATCGCAGATTTTCTTTATCTTTTTGGTAACGTTGTAGAACAAGAGATATGGACTTTCGAAAGAACTCAGGAATTTCTTTACGATCTCCATCCTCAGCAAGGAGCTGGAATTCCTTTTGGTTTTTACATCCTTTCCCTTTAATTTTTCAACACTGAAAACCTTTACATCCTTTTTAATCAAATCCAAATCCTGCCCATTAGATAAACAAACGATCTGGTAATCTGGTATGAATTTTTCCGGTCCGATCCTGTTGAACGCGGAAAGACCAATGCCTATTACATTCCTCTTTTCCCCCTTAAAAATTTCCTTCAGATCCTCGAGGCTCCTTATTTTCCGCATTTAATTAATTAAGCCCGATTCCCTTAAAAAATATCACTCGCCCTTGAACTTCTCAAAACTCTCCCTGAGCTTTTTCTTCAGCGATTTTTTCATGAAGGTTTCGAGCGATTTCTGACCTGGCGGTTCCTCCAGAACATCACCCTCTGTGAACCCAAGGCCGTGGAGAATTCTCATGGCCGCGGGGAGAATCTGGTTGTTTACGTAATATTCGGGATCGTAATTCTCCGCATACTTGAACGGTTCCGCGCGACTCGATATCGATCCCGCCCCCTTGGATATTACATATTCTATTACAGACCCCTCTTTTATGGTGTGACCGTGCGCTACGTACTTCTTAGCGGCAGCCACATGGGGTCCTATCTGCTCGTATTTATCGAGTGGCCTTGTTATCTGGGTGTACATCACGAGATCTTTGATCTTGACTTTCCCTTTATTGATCTTGTCTATCACGTCCCTCACTATTTTAATCGCTTTATCCTTGTCCCTGTCCTTTAATATCGCCAATAAAACCTTTTCCTGGGTATCCTTCGCTGTCTTACACCAGTCCCTCCTGGCGTGCTCAAACCCCCTTATTGTCATCTTGTCGTTCCTGTCAAGCAGGGCGTATCGCTTTTTAGCGGTAGTCCCGGTCTTTGTGGGGACAAATATACCTGACTTGTAGATATTTTCGAACTCCAGCTCCATGGTTTCCGGAAGGATCCCGTTCACCTCTTCAAGTAATTCCTTAGCTTTCGAATCACTGCAGTCCGCCAGGAAAAGAGAATCCGTGTCCCCGTAAATCACCCTGAACCCCTTCTCCTTTGCGAAATTTATGACCTTCTGTATGTAATACCTGCCGAACGCCGCTATAGACATCGCGCAAATCCTCGAGTACCACCTTGACCCGGCATAAGCGTAATACCCGTAGCTCGCATTCGCTAAAATCTTCAGGGCGTACTGCATGTTGTACAAATCCATGTACACGGGAGAATCCGGTTTCGCTGAACTCATCTTGCTCTTTATCTCCATCCTTTTTTTCACAAGCCCCTCTATGATCTCGGGAATGAACCCCTTTTTCCCCAAAGAGAAGAAGTGCTCGCTTTCCGGGACTTTATTCTCCTTCCCCTCACCGTCCTTGTCCAGGGTTTCAGGTGAGATGTTATGGGTTATCGTGGTTGAAGGGTAAAGGCTCGCAAAATCGAACAGCGCGATATTCTGGTGAATTCCGGGTTCCGGGGGGAGGACGTACCCTCCCAGGTAAGGAGAAGCCTCCCTCCTCCTCTTAATCTCATCGAACTTCGGCCTGTTCAAAGCCATTTCGTCCTTTTTGTGAGCGTTCCTTATCAATAGCCACTCCACGAGCTGCGAATAGGTCATCCTCGTCACATCGAAAAGGCTCTGCCCCACGATTTTGCAGAGCTCGAATATCTGGAAAAGCAGACGTTCGGACAGTTTCAAAGTCAGTTCAGAATCCCACTCGCAGTATTTTGAAATCTTGTTTAAACCCTTCTTTTCCTTCCAGATTTTTTCAATATCCCTCCACTCTAGCGGTTTCTTCCCAACCCCCAACAGCTCATTCGAGACCATATCCAATGTCAAGGTCTCCGAAAGCAGGGAGGATTCGAGGATGTGGAAAACGAAATTGTAAAGATCAACATGAACCCTCCCGGTCATCCTGGCGGAATAAACCCTCCCCCTCCTGGCGAATGTCAGGGTTTCGTTATCCCTCCCCAAAGTTAAAGGGATTTTATAGTGTTCCGCCCTGTCCCTAAGTTTCGCAAAATCGAACAAATCCCCGTTGTAGGTCACGATTATGTCCGGATTCCTCTCTTTCACAAGCCCGATAAACCTCTTTATCATCTCCTCCTCGTTCTTTAAGATCTCCACGTATTTCCTCCCCTCCTCCTTCCACCCGTACGTCAAGACCTTCCTGAAACCCTTTGAAACCATCGAGATCATGATTATCTCATCCCCGCACATCTCGATATCAATCGCCATTATCCTGAATTTGGGATATTCTCCCCTGGAAGGCTCGATCTTCCCTATCTCGAAAACCTCATCCACCGCAAGCTCACTTTCTCCCTTCTCCCCTTCAGCCGAAACCCAGCCCATGGGGACCAAACCCTTGTCTATTAAATAACGCCGATAGAACGAAATGTCATACTCGTAGAGGTTCCTTATCCCCCTCCACTCCTTTATGATCTCCCTGAGATCCGGAATATCCCTGGGATTCGAAAGCACAACCTTCAGGAAGGTCTTCCTCTCCCCGAGATATCTCCTTTCCACCATCTCGATATTCTTGACTTTCCCCGCGAATTCCTTGAGCTCCCTGACCCTACGCTTGAGATTCTCGAGCTCGTTCGATTTCAAATACTCCTTCTCAAGCTCTATGTAAAAATACGGCTCGAAACTCCTGTCGAGGGCGAGAACACTCTTCCCGTCCTTTTTCTCCCCCCAGAGCATCACAACGGGCTTCCCGTCCTCAACCGCGTAGTCTATATCAAAAAGACAAAACTCCACATTCACCATGATTTATGGTTGATTTTCTGTTTAAAAAATCAATTTCGAGCGAAATTACTCCCCTTCCTTTATCCTCGCGAAAGAAACCAGTTTATCCCCCTCGTTCATCCTCATTACATACACACCTGAAGCGCTCCTTCCGGTTTCCCTGATCTGCCTTGCAACGGTCCTTGTGATCATCCC
>JAZGEG010000101.1:0-5425 GCA_036478655.1 Candidatus Aenigmatarchaeota archaeon
TTTCGAAACGCAGGGCCTTTTGAAATTGTTGACGTTATGGACAAGGAAGCGTTGAAAGCGATAATTGAAAAGTATGATATAGATACGGTATACCATTTGGTTTCGATACCCTCGGCTAAGGGGGAGAAAAATCCTGATCTCGCGTGGGATGTAAACATGATAACCTTAAAGAATGTCCTTGATCTTGCGAAAGAAAATGACATGAAGGTGTTCTGGGCGAGTTCGATCGCTGCCTTCGGGCCGAGCACGCCAAAAGACAACACCCCTCAGGTGACGGTGATGGACCCGAACACAATGTACGGGTTGACAAAGGTTGCGGGGGAACTTCTATGCAACTATTATTTTGAAAAGCACGGTGTTGATGTGAGGAGCCTTCGCTATCCGGGGATTATAAGCTATAAAGCGCTTCCGGGAGGAGGGACGACAGATTACGCAATTGAGATTTTTTACGGAGCGTTAAAAGAAAAGAAATACCAATGTTATCTGAAAGAAAACGCCACCCTCCCGATGATGTATATGGAGGACGCGATAAAGGCGACAATGGATATCATGCAAGCGGATCCTTCGAAAATAAAGAACCGCACGAGCTACAACCTAGCGGCGGTGAGCTTTTCACCTGAATGAATTGCGGAAGAGATAAAGAAACATTTTCATGAATTTGAATGTACATACGAACCTGACTTCCGGCAGAAGATCGCTGAATCCTGGCCGAAAGTGATCGATGATTCGAAAGCGAGAGAAGACTGGGGCTGGAAGCATGAATTCGGGCTGGCAGAGATGACAAAGGTTATGCTGGAGAAGTTGAGTGAAAAGCTGGGCGTTAAATTTTAATAATCTATTCATTAATCAAGCGAAACCCTTTTAAAACATAAATACAATTTTGTAATACTTTCACTGTACTCTGGGATCGGTGTTGCATGGCAAAAGAGAAGATCACGCACGAGGAACTGGTGGCGAAGTTTAATGAATTTCTGGAGAAGGTCTACAAGAAGGGATTGACAAAGGCCTCTAATGAGGGGAAGCCTCTTGTGATCGAATTCCGGAAACTTGACAAGTTCGATACCGATCTTTCAGACCTTCTTCTGAAGAAACCTGAAGAGTTTTTGGAGATTGCCTACGAGGCGCTGGACCAGCTGGAGCTTCCCAATCCCGTCAAGCTGAGGTTCAAGGAAACGGATTTTGTTAATATTCGCGACCTCCGTTCAAAACATATATCAAAATTTATCTGCGTGGAGGGGATTGTCAGGAGGGCTTCCGAGATCCGTCCTGAAATAACCGAAACGATCTGGGAATGCCCTGACTGCAAAGAAAAAATAAACCAGCCGAGGAAGACTAATGTGATTTTGAAACCTTTCCAGTGCACGAAATGCGGGAACAGGCAGAACCTCAGGCAGGTGGACAAGAAAATGATTGACACCAGATGGATAACGGTGGAAGAACCGTTCGAACTGACAGAAGGCGAGAGGCCTTCGCAGCTGAACATCGTTCTCACGGATGACCTGGTTTCGCCAGAGGGGAGGAGGATGACAGACCCGGGGAACAGGATACAGTTGACCGGGATTTTGAGGGAGATTCCCAAGGGGAAGTATTATTCAGCGAAGCTTGATTTCTACCTGGATTCGAATCACCTTGAACCGACAGAGGTGGGGTGGAAAGACCTTAATATCACGAAGGAGGATGAGAAGAGGATAAAGGATTTTGCGAAAGACCCGCTCATTTATGACAAACTCGTCCGTTCCATCGCCCCGTCACTTTACGGGATGATGGAGATAAAGGAGTCGATAATTTTGCAAATGTTCGGAGGGGTTCACAGAACGCTGAAGGACGGGACGCATTTCAGGGGGGATATACACATCCTGCTTATAGGAGACCCTTCCTCGGGGAAATCACAGCTGATGAAACTCGTCCCGCAGATCATTCCAAGAGGAAAATATGTGAGTGGGAAGGGGGTAACAGGCGCGGGGCTTACCGCAACCGTAACGAAGGACGAGCAGTTTATGGGCGGCTGGGTTCTCGAGGCAGGAGCCCTTGTCCTCACGAACGGGGGTTTGCTCGCTATAGACGAGTTCGAGAAAATGTCGCAGGATGACCAGATAGCTATGCATGAGGCCCTCGAGCAGGGCAGCATCTCGATAGCGAAAGCCTCGATAGTAGCTACTTTGCCTGCCCAGACCTCTGTTCTCGCGGGAGGTAATCCGAAGTTCTCGAGATTCGATCCGTACATGCCCATTGTGAAACAGATAACCATTCCTGACACGCTACTCACCAGGTTCGATTTGAAGTTCGCACTGAGGGACGTTCCAGACAGCGAGCTGGACAAGAAAATAGTTGATCATGTCCTTAAAACAAGGGAGCATGAATTCGAGGCATCCAAGCCCGTGATAGAGCCGGGATTCATAAGGAAATACGTGGCCTACTGCAAGCAGAACTGCAACCCTACCCTTACATCGGAGGCCGGAAAAATCTTCAGGAAGTTTTACGTAAACACGAGGAAGAGGGCGGAAGGAGGAGGAGCGGTCCCAATCACGTTACGTCAGTTCGAGGCGCTTATTCGTTTGTCCGAGTCATCCGCCCGGATACAATTGAACAAAGAGGTCCGTAAGGATGATGCACAGAGGGCGATAAGGCTCATGCGCTTTTCTCTCCAGCAGTTGGGTTTTGACACGGAAACCGGGCAGATAGATATAGACCGCGCGGAGGGGGCGGCCGAGACCTCCAGCGACAGATCGAAAATACGCATGATCCTTGACATAATCAATGACCTGTCAGAAAAAACAAAGGAAATCCCGGTCTCCGATATCCAGAGACTCGCGAAAAAAGAGGAGATAGATGAAGTGGATGAGATAATAGAGAAGCTGAAGCGCGAGGGCCTGCTTTTCGAGCCGAATCCTGGGTACGTTCAGAAGGTTTAAAATTGTTTCTGAGAAGTAGTTAAATTTAAAAACCACACATTCTAAGATTATCTTATGGAAGGCATTTACTATTTCCATAATCCGATCACAGAGAAAATAGCGGATTACCTTAGAAGTAGAAGCAATTTCAAATCACTTAATTTTATACCAGTATTTGAAGACAACATCACTATCACAACAAAGGACAAGGGGTATTTTAACAACGTGAATGGCAGGAAAGCGATACTTATATGGGGACATGGAGATGATCACGATGTAAGCTATTTCTTCAGCCCGGGAGAGCCTTATTTCAAATCCGTGGATGATGCCCATGATGATCTGAGGAATCTGGAAAAGTGGGGAATTAGTTGTTGCAGCCACAATACTGCCCTTCTGAAAAACGATAAGAACCTGAGAGGCCTGGAAGTGCTCGGTGTTACAAACAGGTACTGTGACCATCACGACCCCGGTGAATTGAAGAAGGAATTCGGTTTAAATGATATCGAGTTCATCAGGGTTCGTCATGGTTTAAAGTCTGCGATACCCTCTGGACAAGCAGTTCACAAAAGCATAGATCTGGACGTTGTGGGAAATTACCCGTGTTCTTCAGAGTATAGGATGGGTGTACGTACTTTCGAGGAAGTTGAACAGGCATTCGGGAAAATGTTAAAGGAAAATGACGTCATAAGATTCGATGTGGGTGGACTTCGTTTGGCTATACCCAAAAAACCATCACCAGAGGAATTTGAGGGGATGAAGGCATACGAAAAACTGATAGGAATGTATTTGGATGGAAACACGAGTATGGTTTAAGGGTGGACGCCTTTCCGGTTTAAACAAATTTATACGCCCGCAACCAATAATTTCTTATGAACTGCCCGAAGTGTGATGGAGGATCGTACATTTTGGAGGAGGAAGCGATCAAGGTCCTGGAGAATACAAAGCCCATGAGGATTATAATGAGGGTCACGTACGTCTGCAGGTCATGCAGTGAGAAGTTTTCGAGGATTTTCTGGGAAGATGTGGAATTGAAAAAGAGACCGCAGGAATTCCAAACGCAACCCTCTCCGGGAATGCCGACAAGCGAGTATGCCGTGCGACCGGGAATGTCAACCACAGGAGAAACGAAAGAGCCCGGGGACAGGCTGAGATTCCTGGATAACATTTAACGTGGTAAAATCAATAACCGAGATTCTGATTTCCTGCCATAGTCCTTCCCTTCGTACACTGAAATTCTAAATTCTCCGTTAATTTTACATCTGAATGTTTTTTGATTTTTCGTGCCCCGAAGCGGGAGTGCCTCCCGGATATTCGCGATCGTGGTGATAACTGCAAGTACCACAAATACCTTTAGAATCTGTTGGAAATCTGTATGTAATTTTGCTGACATTATACTTTTTTTCGCATTGAACGCAAAGTATTTTGCCATTTTCTGAGCTCAAATAGACCCATCAATAATATGTCTTAAAACCTTTAAATAGCTTTCCCTATAGCGATTTCGATAGGAAAAACTGGATTTGTATTTTGCCTGCCCGATGTTCCCTGAGCTAAGGGAGAGATCCAAAAAGAAACCCATCAATAATTGGTCACGGGGGTTTAAATTGATTTATATTCTCTAAAAATTATTTTCCAGTTTTTACTCGGCTTTTATATCAATGCAGAACTTGAGGATCTTAGGTTTGTACTCGGAGACCTTGTGGGTTTTCATGGATTTGGCCTTCCTCTTTTCCTCTCTGATATCGACTTCCACTATTTCCTTGATTTCTTCTATTCCGTCCTCCGAGGACCAGAAGTAGTAGTGTATGTGTCCTCCTTTCTTTTTTAAGCAACTGGTTGCTAATCTCAGGTATTCGTACGCCCCCTTTGGCAAGGGCATCACGACCCTGTCACATTTTCCGAAATATTTCGTGCATTCGGTTTCCACGTCTCCCAGTATGGGGACTACCTTGTGGCCGAGCTTGTTGATCCTCACGTTCTCGACCATGTACTTGTAGGCATCGGGGTTTATCTCGATGGCGTACACCTTCTTAACCTTCGGCTGGTTTTTGCCGATCGCGAGGGCGTAGGGGCCTGCCCCTGCGAACATCACCATAACCGTTTCGTTCGCTTTGACCTGTTTAGCTATTCTCTGGCGTTCCGTCCCTTCCCTGGGCGAGAAGTAGACCTTTCGAACGTCCAAGCGTATTCGTAACCCGTGTTCTTTGTGTTCTGTCTCATTTTCATCTCCGTGGATCAGTTTGAGGTCTCGTAAGCGATACACTCCTTCCCTCTCGCTCTCCTTCTTGTAAACCGTTCTTATGTTCGGGTGTATTTCGAGAAGTGCGTCAATAACATCCTTTTCCCTGTGTGCGAGATCGTCCGGTATCTCGAGTATCGCGGCATCCCCTATTATATCGAACGAACCTTTCATGTCTTTGATCTCGTTCTCATGGAAACGCTTTTCGAGAATTTCCCTGAGGTTCATATATAATAGTATGGGGAGCTCTATAAAAAATTTGAGCGAAATCATTAAAATCACTATGTGAATAAAGATA
>JAZGEG010000102.1:0-5377 GCA_036478655.1 Candidatus Aenigmatarchaeota archaeon
AACTCCAGCCTGTTTAAGTTTTTCTATCAAAAATTTATTCCTTTCATCAAGGTATTTCTTCTCTCTTTTAAGTGCAGAAATAAGCCTTTTTTTCTCGAGATTATCCTCTTTAAGATTCCTCAGTCCATCCTCGAGTTCTGTCAGCTCGCTCATTAACCCTTCAACTCTTTGAGAAGTATATTTATCCTCTCTCTCTGCTTCTTTGACTCTTCTTTGAGTTTATTTCTATCAACAAGCGTTTGCTTGACGACGTTGCTGAACTCCTCCCTGGTCTCTCCAAGTTTATTCCCCAGAATCAAAACACTCTTATCCAAGTCTTCCTGCTTGCTCTCGAAAGCATTCATCCCTTCTTTTATGGAAACAATCGCCTTCTTAAGGGTTTCGAATTCTTTCACTTCCCCTTTCAAATCCTCATGCCCTGCTTTCAAATTTTCGGTCTTGTTGCCAAGTTTCGAAAGATCATTCTTCAGCAGGTTAAGCGTGGGGTTCATGACATTCTGGAACTGGAGGAATTCAGACTCTAAACCATCAAACCTGTCGCTCACGCTCTCTGAAAATTTCGATGTTTTATCCTCGATTTCCTTAATTCTCGGTTCAGTGATATCAGAGAACATCCCATTCATGTTTTCCTCTATCTCCTCCTCTAGATCCGCTTGATTTCCCTTCAACTTCTCCATATTTGTGTTGAGTTTTTCTATTTCTTCCTTAACAAGCGAGAGCGTGGGATTCACAACATTCTGGAACTGAACGAACTTCGAAAGCATATCGTTGACCTTCGCCCGTGAAACGGCGAGGTTCTTTTCCGTCCTGTCCTCCAGTTCAAGGAACTTTGATTCTGTCAAATTATCAAAACATTCCTTCACTTTACCATCGAGTTTCCCCGTGAATCTTCCATCGAATTTATCTATTTTTTCGTACATCAAATCTATTTTTTTCTTTATCAGACCATCGAGATTGTTGACCATCCCTATAAGGTTCGCTTCCTTCTCACCCATCTCCTTACGTATCTTTCCTTTTTCTGTCTGGAGTTCCGAGACGTAGTCCCCGAGTTTATTGAGACTTTTGAGTTCGCCTTTGAAGTAATTTATCTCATCGGATACGGATTTTATGTTTTCGTGCAGTTTCTCGATATCATCCCTCACGTCCTTCATGTCGTTGAATACAGGGGTCAAATCTTTCGTAACCTTCTTCTCTACCTCATTCGGTATTACTTCGCCAGTTATCTCATCCGCGGAGAAAACGAACTTCTTAAGCTTTTCTATGTTCCCCGGGCTCATACTCTCCATTAAACCCTCGAGTTTCTCCTCGATCGCAGGGAGCTTCTCAATAACCTTTACCTGCTCCTTTACCCTCGTTATCCTCGTGTCTGTTTCGTCCCTCAGTTCATTGAGGCTCGTTTCTAAATCCTTGAGGGAACTTCTCACTTCGAGTATTTCGTTTTTCAGGGCAGCACTTCCCCCGAATGCAGCAAGACCTTTAGAAATCTCCTCTCCCTCTTTCTTAGGGGCTTCGGCCTTTTCTACCATTTTCTTCAAGGTATCCTCAATTTCTGTTATTTTATTCATCGTGTCTGCCTGAACCTTGTCCACCATGTCCTTCACCTTGCTGCTCGTTTTTTCAGGTCCCCCGGATTTAGCGGTTTCCTCCATCTTCTTCCCCATTGCAGCTACCGCTTCTTTTACATCTTTCATTTGCGACTGAACCTGCTCATTCATTTTACTTTCAATTTCCTTCAGCTTCGGCTCCAAATCAGGGGCAGCGGGCTTCTCGACTACTTTCACCTCTGGTTTATCCGCTGCAGTTGAAAACTTCTCTATTATTTTCGCCAGGTTCTCGGTCTTTTCCCTCTCCCTGTCCAGCTCCTTTTTGAGATTCTCGGTTTCTGTTCCTCCTTCTCCCCCTTTCACCTCTGCTGGCTTTCCCTCTTCCTTTTCCGGCTCCGCTGGTTTCTCTTCGGGCTTCATTTCTTTCGGTTTTGCTTCCCCCGCTGGCTTTTCAGCAGGATTTCCCTCCGGCCTTTCAGTTTTAGTCGCATCGAATGTTTCTATCTCCTTTATGATATCCTCTTTGCTCCCCTTTTTTTCACCTACGCCCTTTTCCAGATCGCCCATTTTTTCAAATTCGCCTTTTGGCTTAGCAGGTTTCTTCTCTTTCGCCATTCTCACCACCATTAACTCAGTTCCTTAACGAGTTTCTCAACAACCCTCTCATTCCTTCTGATTCTTTCCTCAATTTCCGAAATCCTGGAGTTTATATCCCCGAAACGTATTTCGAGTCCCTTCCCCTTATCATCATTGAGTTCCATCAGATTCTTTTTCCAGCTTTCAGATATTAATTCGCTACTGCCCCTTCCCTCTGTATATTTAATTTTATATAATTTGTATAATAAAAAGCAAATTATCACGAGCAGCAAAATAACAACGATTTCGTATACCATAAATATAATTTTGTCGACTTTCTAAATAAAATTACCTCTTTTTTCTAAAGAATTTCAAGATATTGAAAAAGAAACCTTCAGGTTCGTACTCCTCCCCCACTATCTTTGCTGCGAGTTTGACGAATTCCCTGCTTGATGGAGAATTCGGAGAAAAAAGGACAACAGGCATCTTCAATGCGAGACTACGGAGGACATTCTTGTCCATGGGTATACTCGAAATGACCGGCAACTCTATGAGCTCCTCAACTTCTTTTGGAGCCAGTTCATAGTTTTCATTCCCTACCATGTTAAGCACGACCCCCAAAGGCTTCGCCCCTATATCATTCACAACCTGATGGCATTTCATTATATCCATTGTTGAGGGGACGAAGGGAGTGTTGACGAATATGACCTCATCAGAGGCTCTAACCGTTGCTAACGCCTCTCTCCCAAGTCCTGGGGCAGCATCAAGAAGAACTATGTCTGCCTTTCCGAAAAGTTTTTTCAAAGAACCTTTCAACCTCGCTATGTCCACTCCCTTCATGTCACTGAAAGACAAAGAAGCGGGTATAACGCGCAAACCGCTTATGTGATATTCATATATAGCGTCCTCTATCTCAGCTTCGCCCGTCAAAACCTGATTTAGGGTCACGGGCGTGTAATACATGCCGAGGTAAAGACCGAGATGCGATGTCGTAACATTACAATCTATTATGACCACTTCCTTTTTGAATTTCTGGGCAAGAATAGAACCGAGATTCGCAACTAACGTCGTCTTCCCCACGCCACCTTTTCCCGAGATTATCCCTATTACCCTTGTCATCTTACCATACCTTATTTTTATATTTTATATCTTTACCATTTCAACACGCATAAAATTTTCGACAGTTCATTCTCATCCTTCACCAATACGGGGAAATCCGACACTTTCCCCAGTTCCGAGTCGAGCCTGTGTATGTAGTTCAACAAATCCCTATCGGTTGACAGCGAAATCAGGGTGGATATTATCCTCAGAACAACGTCAGCCTCATATCTCTTGCAGAATGTCCTGAGGTTCGAAAACAACACGTATAGAAAGATATCAGTGAATATATGTGACCCAGATTTTCCTATTAATTCTCTATCGTTTTTGTAAAGCAGTTTGATATTTTTAATGTCAAGCAAAACAGTGTGGTATTTTTCGATGAATTTCTGAACAGCCCCCCATTTAATCCTCAACAGATAATCCGGAAACCAGAGATCACCCTTCTCCACCACCTCATATTTCTCCCTTATAAATTCCGGTACCCATTCGAATTTCGCTTTCAGTCTTTTTCCTTCCTTTGTTATGTAATTTTCCCTTATCATGGACCTGAACAGTGGATTCCCCAAACCGACCTCATTGTGATACAGGTAGTTTGTCTTCACATTCCAGTCTATCTGGATATTGAATAGCGAAACCCCTTCTTTCCTCCCTGCGCAGTTTATCCATATAAGCCAGAAATTCTTGTAATCCGTGAGTTTTGATTTCTTACGCATAATTATATGAATATACTATTTTTCAATACTTTATAAATTTCCCCCCCTTCCGGGAACCTTAACAGTTTATTAAACCAGACCAAAAAATTGAGAAATTTTTATATAAATGTACTATCATTTCATCGCAGATATCCTCTCACCCATTTTCTTGAGCTTCTCCTCATTCCTCTTCTTGAGATCATTGTAGGCCTTCTCTGATATCAGCCCTTCCTTATATTCCCTCTCCATAAGGTCAAGAACCCTCTGCATATTCGCCCTTTCCCTTGCAAGAGTTCCTTTCTCCTTCATCTTCTCAATAAAGACAGAACGTTTGACAGCACCGGGAGCGGACGGGGCATGGATTTTGAATACCCTGTCAAAAACGCCTTTCATCCTCTTCACAAATAACACAAGTATCACGATGACCGAAATCATGATAATGAGCACCACTATCAGCCACGGAGGGAATATCGTTTCTATTAATGTTTCAACAAAAGGCGCTTGTGATAAAATATACCTCGCCCTTTCAAGCAAACTCCAGCCAGTATGGACAGCGCTCAGTGATTCATCATACATCTTCTTCAAGAGGTAGTCTTCAGCGAGTCTTATCTGCTCATTTATCTGGTCTATTAGGGGCAAAACCTCGCTGACATCCTTCCCTGATTTCTCCGCGTTCTCCACGTCCACCTCGAATTCCTGGAGCGCTTTCTTCAGTCCCTCCACTTCCCATCTTATCAATTCGGCCCTTGAAGTGAAGATTGTTATCGATAATGTTTTTTCATCCCTAGTTACGTTCGCATCCGCTATTATCTTCCCCGCGTATTCCTTGGCTTCCGCAACAGCTGGGATTCTCAACCCTATCGTGAATGTTGAGGTGTTATCCACAGTGAGTTTCTCTATCACCTCCGGCGTGATCTTTTCGATCCATGGTGTCGGGATACCGGTGATTTTAAGGGTGACGTTATATAGCGTGACCCCTCCGGTATTCTTGACCTCCACAACTGGGTACTTCACAGAACCCGTTTCCGCACCAATTTCCGGGGAGTATTTAGTTATCTCTATCTTGGGAGCACCCGGAGCCACAGTAGGGCCCCCAGGGGCGGCAGGACCAGGGCTAGGACCTGGACCTGGACCAGGACCAGGAGCAGCGCCACTCACCACGTAGAAGCTCGCACTTGCAGAGGCATAAAGACCGCTGACATTATCGTACGTGACCTTGACGTTTAGAATGTATTGTCCCGTGGACTGGTGAGAAGGTATGTACAGATTTCTTATCCTACTTGCATTAGCACCTCCTGCAATCTCTACAGAAAAACTGCTGTACGACCATGTGGCGTTATCCATACCGGATATCCAGTACTCCACGAAGTTTTCTGTTGGCGCATCTCCCATGTTTTTCATCAATATCGTGAAGTCGAGATAATCGCTCTGGTAAACGGAATCCTCAATCTGGGTTATTTCAAC
>JAZGEG010000103.1:0-4451 GCA_036478655.1 Candidatus Aenigmatarchaeota archaeon
AAAAGGTTTATAATTCTAATCTGCATATTTCAAAATATGCCAAGAAAGAAAGCTACTCACCCATTGCCTTATGGCGAATGGAGTGGTGTGATGAGATATTTCACGGATAAGCTTAATCTCCCCCCTAATATCAGAAGTGCATATGAAGGACCAAAATTCAAGGTTGACCTTTGGAACCGCAGCACTTACAAGGGAAAGCTTACTTTTTACACTGATGGAGAAGTGGACTTAAAAAAAGGAAAAAGGTATGGTGCAAGTTCATTCAGTGTTGACACGATAAGAAAATTAGAAAAGGTCAGATTCTTGATTAAAAACAAGACAGTTTACGAGGGTCCTCCTCCCCCCAAGATACCCATTAAGTTTAATTCAAAGCAAATCGCATGAAAGTGATTTCAGAAGCTCGTTGGCTGAAAGAACATCCCGATAAACAAAACGAAAGCTTACCCTTTTGATCAACCACTTTTGTGACAAGTGTTACGTCCGAAAAAGTGATTCTGGATAACAACAGGTTTATAATTCTAACCTCAATATTGTGAAATATGAAAAAACTTCCTTATCGTACTAATTTGAATGAATATCTCTCGACAGCGGTTAAGCTTTTAGCTGAACCCAAATTCAATATTTATTTAGGAGATGGATCTGTACTTAAAAATCATTATTATTCAGGTTCTCATGATGATGGTGATTTAGTTTTCAATAATAAATCCGGAAAAACGTTTGTTTCCAGTGATTTCATAAGAAAAATCGAAATAGTCGGAAAAATAAGAATTATCTCATTTGAGCCATTTTCGTTTTTCGAAAGAAAAAATAAAGTAATTTATCCCGAACCCAGCTAAAATAAGGTTAGCATAAAACGCTATTTCAGATAAATAGGCCCGAAGTCGCTCACGTAGATGTAATCGTCCTCCGTTTCCGCCCTCTTTATGTGGGTGATCATTTCCGTTACCTTCGAATCCAGGTTATCAGCCATGTATACCGCGAGCGCTTCCGGGATCGCGGGCTGTTTCGGTGAGCCGTACTCTATCTTCCCGTGGTGGCTTATCACGAGGTGTTTTACTTTCAGTTTTAGGTCTTCCGGGGTTTTTAGCATATCCATCTTCTTCGCTACCTCTTCGTACGTCAGGGCCAGATGCCCGACAAGCATGCCTTCCGTGGACGTTCGTATGTGCGTGGTCACGTCAAGCTCCCTGATCTTCCCTATATCATGGAGTATCGCCCCGGTTATCATGAGGTCCCGGTTGAGTTCGGGGTGTATCTTCTTCAGGAATTCGCATATCTTCACCACGTTCAGGGTGTGCTCGACTAATCCCCCCAGCCACCCATGATGCTTGTACATCGCTCCCGGGTGTTTCATGAACTTCTCCGAGAACGCGAGGTCCTTTGTGAAGGAATTGACAAGTTCCTTGAGATGTTTGTTTTCGAGAGAATCCGCCACTTTTGTAAGCTCAGCGTACATCTCTTTCATGTCCCTTTCGCTCTCCGGGATGAAATCGGACTTTTCGTATTCTTCTGTTTTCAAAACCTTTACCTTCCCGCCGGGCGGGTTGACATTTATAGAGATCCGGTTGTTGAATGTGGTTGTCTCGCCGACCACGTAAACCACGTCATCCTTCTTTATGGAGTTATAAATCCTTTCAACATCCTCTTTGTTTTCCGTGCCCCAATACCTCAGCATGATCTCCCCCGAAGGGTCCCCAACCCTCAGCTGAAAAGCGTAACCCTTCGCGTATTTCTGGACGGGCTTCTTGAACTTCACAACAAATTTCCCGTCAACCGATTCATAGGGAGCGAGGTTTTTCACAAGCATGATTAAGATACGTTCTTTTGATTTAAAAATGATACATGAACACAAAGCAAATATGATTTAAATTAACAGGAATCACCATTCTATTATTATGAAAGTATTCGTTCTCAGGCTGGGCCACAGGGCAGGGAGGGACCCGAGGATATCGACCCATTGCGGCCTGGTTTCGAGGGCGTTGGGGGCGAACGGGATTGCTTACTCCGGGGAGAGGGATCAGGGCGATCTCGACCGCGTGAAAAATGTGTCGAAAGAATGGGGCGGGAAGTTCGAGGTTAAGCATGAAAAGAACTGGAAGTCTTTCGCGAAAAAGTGGAAAGGGAAGGTCGCTCACCTCACCATGTACGGCCTTCCGGTACAGAAGGTAATCGGAAAGATCAGGAAGGAGAAAAACCTGCTCGTGGTCGTGGGAGGGGAGAAGGTTCCCCCTGAAGTCTACGACCTGGCGGACTGGAACGTCTCGGTAACGGGCCAGCCCCACTCGGAAATTGCGGCCTTGGGTATTTTCCTGGACAGGGTTTTCAAGGGGAAGGAACTGGATAAAATATTCCCGAAAGCCAGGAAAAGGATAATCCCACAGAAAAGGGGAAAGAAAGTAATCGAGAAATAACCCTACTGGGAAAACATTATGTTCTCGAGCAGTGCCTTCGCGCGCTCCTTCTTCTTCTCATCGATCTTCACGAGAACGAGACCGAATTCGAAATGGCCGTAAACTATATAACTTCCGAGCGGGAGGTGAATCGCGCAGGGGAGAACCGCTAGATCCTCCTCGCCTTTAACGAAAATCTTCACACTTTTCTTTCGAAGTCTAGGGATTGATTTCTCAACCGCCTTCCAGAGATCAACCGTTATGTGGCGAGGGGGGCTCTTCACTGTTATTTCCTGCCCCTTGAACTCGATCTTCTTCCCGAACGGCTTCCTCTTCTCCTTCCCGTCTGTTATGATCATGTTGGGTTTCAGGCCGCGCCTGATCAGGTAATAGCTTGTCGGGTCCCCGACCGAGACTATTAAACCCTTTTTGCCCCTTATCTCTTTTACCACGTCCCCCGCGGCCTTTTCCCATGATCCCTTGAATACCCTCCCGAACGGCTTCCTGAAGTCCATTACCAGGTCATCCGGGACTTTCATATCTTTCGTGAGGAAGGGCTGTTCCCGGACGATCTTCTCGATCTCTCCCGCGACCTTCTCCGGGGTTTTGTCTGTGGTGTCGATATCGTAAACGTTCTTGTGCAAGGCGATCGCTTCCTCCATTATCACATCCGTCATCTCCGCCTCCATGTTCTCCGCTATTTTCGCGGTGTGGAATCCCTTCTCCACCATCCTCTTCCTCAGTATGTCTGGTTTTGCCCTCAGGACTATCACGACATCCGAGGGCATCTCATGCGCGTAGTGTGCTTCGATAATCATGTTCTTGTGGGAGACCGCCAGAACGTTCACCTCCCCCCTCATCCTTTTCAGGTCGATAATCTTGCACATCCTTTCCTTATCATATCCCCTATAGAGGTCCTCCTCTTCAGCGAGATCGTTCAGAGAAACAGACCACCAGCCCATTCGCTTCGCGAGCGCCTTCGCGGCATCCGTCTTGCCTGTCCCGGGCGTCCCTGTTATGGCAATGATCATGGTAAATTGTTAGAACCAATGGTTTAAATTTCTGACTGCGATATCCTTCAGCACGTTGGATCAAAAAATTCCAATGCATCATCTAACACATCTTCATCCTTTGGCATATATCCGGATTTTTTCAATGATCCCATCAGTTTTTCTTTATTTTCCATTAGCCATCCATCAAATATGATCCTTCTGTGAAATGTTATTCTTTTTTTTGAGACCTCATCTATTTCGATCGATCCTTTTGCTTCGTTAATATTTTCTTCAGAGTAAGCTATGATAGCCTTCGCTTTTTCCTCATTTGGGACAAGGCTGCCGCCCGTAATATGCAATTTCTTAGAAAACTCCGGCTGGAGATGTTCTTCGATAATTTCCATTACATATGCCTCTTTTCTTGTGTGGTTACCTACTTCGTATTCCCCAGAGACCGCTGACTTATTTTGAGAAGGGTCGGTCTTGGGGCAGCTCGCGTGGTACAGGGTCAGTTTTGCAAACACATCTGACATGATTAAAAAGTAGTTAAAAAGCTTATAAACATTGCGCACCCTTCGGATTACTTGTACTCGCTTTCTATATCCCCGCCGATTCCCGTCATGGAGGCGTATTTTCCTTCCCCCTTGTCTGAAATGAAGATAAAACCTTAAAAATAATAAAACTATTAAGATTGTATGAAACTGGAGATATGGACCGAGAAATACCGTCCCCAAATGCTCAATGAAGTGGTGAACCAGCATCATATCGTTTCTAGGCTGGAGGCCTGGGTCAAGAAGGGCTCAATCCCCCACATGCTATTCGCAGGGCCGGCAGGTGTCGGGAAGACAACGATCGCCCTCTGCCTGGCAAGGGAATTGTTCGGGAAGGAGAACTGGAAGAAGAATTTCCAGGAGACAAATGCATCGGATGAGCGTGGGATCAACATCGTGCGCGGTCGTATCAAGGACTTTGCCCGCATAAAGTCGCTAGGGGCGGATTTCAAGATTGTTTTCCTGGACGAGTCAGACGCGCTCACGCCCGAGGCGCAGCAGGCCCTGAGGAGAACGAT
>JAZGEG010000104.1:0-13423 GCA_036478655.1 Candidatus Aenigmatarchaeota archaeon
CCGCGATCGATTTCGAGGCGAACAGAATTCTGAATTTGGCAGCGAACAGAATAAATATCGTCTACCTTGAAGGTCACGGGTTTTCAATAGGTCTGGCGGTGCCCGAAAAAATAGGCGTATACAACTATACCCTTGAAATCGAGGGGAGCATACTCTGGCTCACCGTGAATGAAATTTCATATCCAAGGAGACTGCTAACCCCCAACGTAACAGGAAGCCTTGAAAAAGGAACGAACACGATTGAAAATGTGAACGGGGAGATAGTGATAACATGAAAGCCCAGGTCTGGTCTCTGGATCTCATAACATCCCTCGTCGTTTTCCTCGTGGTACTGATCCCGCTTTTCTTTGTCTGGAGTTACGTGAACATGCAGAGCCAGCAGCAAATCCTTTTTGATGAGATAGAGATGCTTTCGCTCTCCGTATCGGATTCGCTCATACGAACGGAAGGATTGCCCGAAGGATGGAATAGCTCCAGCGTAACCCTCATAGGGCTCGCCTCGGAGGAAAATATTTTGAACGCCACGAAGGTTTCCTATTTTTTAACGATGGGGAACAGCGAATACAACCGGACTAGAGCGATACTCACAGGAAGTTATGATTTCTTCTTCAACCTCACGGATCTGAACGGGACTTCTCACGGAACCATAGGGAACAAACCACAAAACAGGATGATCATTCCGATCGAAAGATACTGCCTGTACAACGAGAGGATCGTAAAACTAGAATTCGCGCTTATAGTTTAAATCAAAGGTCGAGCTCGAACATCTTATATCGGATCTTTATATTGTAGCCCGCTTTCTCTAGCTTCTCGATCATGTCTATGTCCTTCTTCCCCTTTCTCGAAAGCAGTTCCTCTATGCCGAGCTCCAGCGCTATTAACGGGTGTATTATGTTCACGATAATATCCTTGTCTTTAATTTCTATCTCCGCGGCAGGGGTCTTCCCCAGATATATCCTGAAATGAACCCTGCCCACGATACTCCTGAAAATTTCTCCCAAAATGTTCATAAAGATCAAGAATTATTTTTTCTTAACAAAAGGGACGATCGTGAATTCGACGTTCCCGTTCACGCTCACCTTCGAATTCCCGATGTTGAATTCAACCCCGTCAAGGTTTATCTTTGTTTTCGTCTCTTTACCTTCGAGAATCTGAAGGACCTTCATGAAAAGCTCTTCCTTGTTCTTGACTATTTCCTCGAAAACACCCATTAACATCACCTCGCAGACAATACAAATATTTCATTTTTATCTATATATAGTTTGCCAATTTATATCCTTCTTTCTAAAAGTATGTCATGGTCGAAAAGATAGTGATAGGGAAGGACTGGAAAGACCTTAAAAAATTCGGGGAAAGGGGAACCGCATACATAGGAAAGCACGTCGTGGGGAAGGGGGAGGAAGCCCACTTAACGAACCCCATGCAGATGGACCTGACCAGGCCGCACATACTCCTGGTGTGCGGAAAGCGCGGAACAGGTAAATCGTACACAGCAGGGATCGTGGCCGAGGAGATATACAATCTCCCGGATGAGATACGAAAAAACCTCTCCGTTCTGATGATAGACACCATGGGGATTTACTGGTCCATGAAGATCCCGAACGAAAAGGACATTGACCTCCTGAAGCAATGGGGAACAAAGCCCCAGGGACTGAACAACGCGAAGATATTCATACCGAAGGGTTATATTGAAGAATACAAGCAGGCCGGCATATCGGTTGACAATCCCTTCACGCTGTCGGTGAGCGAACTGACAGCGGAGGACTGGATAGTCACGTTCGGCTTCTCCATGATAGACGATTACGGGATACTGATGGAAAGGGTGATGGAGAGGATAAGGGAGAGCCGGTCGGATTATTCGATAGACGATATAATAAGCGGGGTGCAAAAGGACCAGGACGCGGAAAAGAGGATCAAGCTCGCTGTGATAAACAGGCTGCGCGCTGCCAAGAGTTGGGGCGTTTTTGATAAAATGGGAACCAAGGTGGAGGAACTCCTCCAGCCCGGCGTGATATCAATACTGGACGTTTCACATTTCATGCGCGTTTCCGGTTCCTGGTCGATAAGGGCGATGCTGGTCGCCCTGCTTTCAAGGAAGATATTCTCCCAGCGTTTGAAAGCGAGGAAGGCCGAGGAATACGGGCAGGTAACGGGTCAGGTAAAGAGAACCATGCCCATGGTCTGGTTGATGGTTGATGAGGCCCACCAGTTCATTCCTAACAAGGGCTCGACCGCTGCAACAGGACCGATGTTAACACTCATAAAGGAGGGCAGGGAGCCGGGGATTTCGTTGTTGATGATAACGCAGAGACCCAACAAGCTACATGAGGACGCGCTCTCGCAGGCGGACATGATAATCTCACACAGGTTAACCTCGAAGGTGGACATTGAGGCTTTGAGGTCGATCATGCAGACCTACATGCTAGAGGACATACAGGATTACCTGAACGATCTGCCCAGAACCAAAGGTTCGGCGATCATCCTCGATGACAACTCCGAAAGGATATACCAGGCGCAGGTACGTCCGAGATTCTCCTGGCACGCGGGCGGTTCGCCCATAATAATAAAGGAGAAATCGCTGATCGGGGGAGAAAAAACCACAGAGGGGAAAAGCACGAATAAAACCTGATTTACCTCTTTATCTTACCTCTTTTCTTCACTATCTTTATCCTCTTTATCCTGTCCTTATCCGCGTCCTTCACTATGATCCTGAAATTCTTCATCCTTATCTTATCCCCTTCCTTCGGGAACCTTCCGAGTTTGTTCACGATCAGGTCCGCGATCGTCTTGATATCCTTTCCCTTGAACTCTATGCCCATAACCTTGGTTATGTCCTTCAGCGGGGTTTCCGCCTCCACAATTATGCTCTTCTCATCCAGAAGGCGAAGCTTGCTTTTCTTCACATCGCTCTCGTCATATATCTCCCCCACGATCTCTTCCAGCAGATCCTCCAGCGTGACCAGACCCTTCACGACCCCTTTCTTGTCCGCGACGATCCCCAGGTGCGTCCCGGTCTCCCTGAAATCATCCATGAGGAGGCCCAGGTTCTTGTCCTCCTTCACGAACATGATGGGGGAAACGAGTTTTTCGATTTCCATATCGAATTGTTTCCTCTTCAGGTACTTCAGTATCTCCTTTATGTGTATGACCCCTATCATGTTGTCAAAGCTGTTCTTGTACACGGGTATCCTCGAGTAGCGGGATTCGAGTATTTTCGTTAGCACATCAACAAGCCTTTGGTCAGAGCGTATAGCCACGATCTTCTTTTTCGGGACCATTATCTCGGAGACCGTGGTATCCCCGAATTCGAAAACATTGTGTATCATCTCCTCCTCGTCCTTTTCTATCACCCCGATCTCCGCTCCCATGCTGAGGGCCGTTTTAATTTCCTCCTCTGTTATCTTCGGTCCTTTCTTCCTTTTCCCGAAGATCTTCAGCATCCCGAGGCTAAGGTGCTCTATGAAAATCACGACAGGGTAAAGGATTTTAGTGAGGACGTAAAGGGGCCCTGCTATCACGAGGGAAACACTTTCCGCGTTCTGGTGGCAGAAGGATTTGGGCGTTATCTCCCCGAAAATAAGGACTAGAAACGTCATTATACCAGTTGCTATCCCGATCCCCTGCGATCCGAACATGTCCATGAAGATGACGGTTGCCAGCGCAGCCGCGGCGATGTTCACGAGGTTGTTCCCGATCAAAATAGTGACCAGTAGCTTGTGAGGTTCATCTTTCACTTTCCTCAGCATCTTCGCCCCCCTCCTCCGCTGCCGGACGAGCTTCCTGACCTTTATATCGCTTAAAGAAAACAGCGCGATCTCAGACCCAGAGAAGAAACCTGAGAGCACGATAAGGACGATCAAAACAGACGCTTCGAACCACATGATACCCTAAAAAATAATTGGTTTCGTTGGTTTATTAGTTTAGATTTTTCAGATGTTAAATTCATTCTTTATTTTTCTGCTAGTGACAACCCTTTCCATGTTTTTCATCCACTTTCTCTTTGCTTTAGAATCGGTGATATATTCCCAATTACAATTAATAAACTCATTTCCAAGATATCGGTACGCGCCTGTTGGATACGTGCGTTGTAATTCAGCAACTGACACCTTATGGTCTTTATCTAATTCGAATCTATATGTGAATTCTTCGTATTTTTTTGCAGGTTTTATTAATCTGATAACCGGGTTCCGTTTCAAACGAAAAATGTAATAATCATCTGAACCGTGGTGGTGTTCCAATATAAATATATTGCCGAGCAATGTCCTTCCTGATATTTCGGAAATACCTCCGTCTATATATTCACTTTTACATCTCTGGACGAAACCGGACAAAAAAGGAGCGTATACTATAACAATTCACCCGTATAAATTCATATTTCAAGGACAAATGAGAACATGTGCCTGCCCAGGTCAATCCTGCCCTTTTCTATTTTGACCCCTTCCTTCCGGAGGAGCGAGGTCCTCTTCCTGGAACCAGAGCCCTCTATCTTCCCGCTGGATTTAACAACCCTGTGCAAGGGGATGCTCTTCAAATGCGCATTGGTTGAGAGAACTCTGCCTACGGCCTTCGAGGCCTTGTGATTTCCGGCCGTTTTAGCTATCTCGGAATATGTGGTGACCTTCCCCCTCGGAATTAGCTTGACGAGGGAAAGAACATTCTCCGCGAAACCCGCTCCCCCTGATTCAAGTTTCCTTCTTTCCCTCTCGATCAGTATTTTCGACACCCTGCTCATCCTGTTCTCCGTTCCTATTATCTTCCTGGCGAGATCCCTGTATTTACTTTCAATGGTCATTTCCATTTCCTTCCTTCTCTGGTCGAGTTTATGCAAACGGAACTCGGTTTTGTTCTTGTGCGAATCCGCGAGGTTGAATGTCTTTTCGAGGTGCTGGGAGATCTGATGGATCTTCCTGTACAGATCGTCCTGATAGTTTATGAGTTTGTGTTTGGATATCTCCTCCGCTAGCTTTCCAGCCCCTATTATCACCATGAAAAGCCCGAAAGCGAGGAAGAATTCGAATGAAATGAGGTTCATCATCCCGCCTGCTGCCGCGGAAATGCCCGTCACCACGAACACTATCCAGAATATCTTGTCCCAGTGCCTGAACCAGTGGAGCGAAAACATGGTTATTATTTAAAAGTAAAGAATTTAAACCTTTATTTTTCCAGAATAAGTTTATAAATTGAGGTTCGCTATAAAGTTGATATAGACGTAAGATATAGGCGTTAATGATGAAATTCCCCAAAATTATTCGCACGTACTGCCCGAAGTGCAGCAAACACACAGAACAAACCGTCAAACAATCCAAAAGGAAGGGGAGATCGCAGGCTCATCCCCAATCGCAATCCCAGAGGAGGTTCAAGAGAAAGATGGAGGGCTACGGTTCGTTCCCCAGGCCGAACCCCAAGGGCGAGGGGAAACCGACCAAAAAGGTCGATCTCCGCCTCACGTGCAAGGAATGCAAGAAATCGCATACGAAAAAGGGTTTCAGGATCAGGAAGTTCGAACTGACATAAAGGTGAGTAAATGGCGAAGAAGGAGAAAAAGACGAAGAAGAAAGGGAAGAAAGTAAGGAAAGGAAGGAAGCATGAATCGATTAAGATATGGCAGAAATATGAAATCAAAGGGGAAGCGATCTCGAGAAAGAACAAATTCTGCCCGAGATGCGGAGATGGGGTATGGCTTTCCAAACAAAAGAACAGGCTTTATTGCGGAAAATGCGGGTACACGAGTTTCGGCTCTGTGAAACCCGTCAGCGAGGAAAAGGAGAAACCAGCCGGAGTGGAACAGGTTGATGGAGAACCGGTCAAGGAGAAGCCGGCAGAGGAAGTAGCGAAACCTGAGGAAAGGGAAGAGGAAGCCGAAGAAGAGAAGCCTGAAGATAAAGAAGAAGCCCCCGAGGAAGAGGAGAAGCCGGCAGAAGACAAGGAGAAGCAGGCCGAATAAAAACTTTTTATTGTGCTTATTTAATTAAATAGTATTAATAAGGCGGGTGTTTAGTTATGAAAATTACGGTTTCTGTTATCAAGGCAGACATCGGTTCTATAGGGGGACATATAAAACCGAGCGAAAGGCTGCTGGAGACAGTTAAATATTACGTTGAAGAATACGGGAAAGGTTTCCTGAAGGACTTTTACATCAGTTTCACAGGGGATGATATCGCGATATTAATGACCCACACATTAGGAAAAGGTAACAGCAAAATCCACAAGCTGGCCTGGGACGCATTCAAGGCCGGAACCCTCGTAGCTAAAAACCAGGGCTTGTACGGGGCTGGACAGGACCTGCTTAAGGACTCTTTCTCAGGGAACATTAAGGGGATGGGTCCTGCTGTCGCTGAGATCGAAACCGAGGAAAGGCCGAACGAACCGTTCCTTTTCTTCGCCGCGGACAAGACAGAACCGGGTGCTTACAGCCTTCCGTTATACCTTGCATTCACCGACCCAATGTACTGTGCGGGACTTCTGCTGAGCCCGGGGATGACAAAGGGCTTCAAATTCACAATAATGGACGTTTCCCACACAAAAGGAGACAAGGTCATACACCTGAACTCCCCTGAAGACATCTACGACATCGCAGCTCTTCTCAGGGACAACGACAAGTTCGTGGTGGAATCCATACATTCCAGAAACAGCGGGGAGCAGGCGGCTGCTGTTAGCACGACGCGTTTGCATAACATCGCGGGGAAGTACACGGGGAAAGACGACCCGGTTATGCTCGTGAGGGTGCAGAAGAACTTCCCTGCAACAGGAGAAGTGCTCGCTCCATTCTCGATAGGCCACCTTGTCGGGGGGTTCATGAGGGGCTCGCATACAGGCCCGCTGATGCCCGTAAAGCTGAACTCAACCATTTCGTATTTTGACGGTCCTCCTGTTGTGAGCTGCGCTGCCTTTTGCATCCACAACGGGAAATTGACAGAATCTGTCGATGCCTTCGACCACCCGTACTGGGATTTCGTGAGGGACAAGGTTTCCCAGAAGGCTTATGACATCCGAAGGCAGGGATTTTCAGGCCCGGCAATGCTCCCGTACAGCGAACTGGAGTACGGGGGAATAGTGGAAATCCTGAAACGTCTGGAGAAAAAGTTCAAGGTCAGGAAGTAAGGGAAACATTCACCCGAACCCTTTAAGCAGATCCTTTATCGCTTCCTCAGGGTTTTCTGATTTCGCAACGCCCGAGGCGACGAGTATGCCCTTCGCCCCGAGTTCTATCGCCTTCTTAACGTCCTCTTTGTCCTTCACCCCTGCACCGCAGAGGACAGGGATGTTTTCTACAGAATTGACCTTTTCGATAGACTGGGTTATCACCTCGGGTTTAGCCTTCGAGACCGAAATATCCCCGCCTATCAGCTCTGGAGGCTCTATCGCTATATAATCGGGTTTCAGGGAAGCGACTTCCTTCGCCTTTTCAGGCGTACCTGCGCACACAACCGTTCTCAGACCTATATCTTTACACCTAGCCAGCGATTTCCTGATGGTTTCGAGATCTGTCTGCCTTTCCGAATGGTTGAGGAGCGTTCCTGTTGCTCCCGCTGTTTTAACGGATTCCGGAAGGGTCCAGCCCGTGTTCGACCCGTATACTATCGGATCGACGTGCTGGGAGAATACCGGAATCTTCACGCTATCAGAAATCTTTCGTATGTCCGCGGGCTGGACAGCGATTACGATTTCAACATCGTTGCCAGCGAGAGAATCAGCGGCTTTCGCAATATCCAGGGCGTTCTCCCCAGTTCCCTCTTCATACGTTTTCAGATTTATGAGCAGAATGGGCTTCATAATTTTAATTGTAGCGCGTGTTTTTATAATTTTAGCGAATATGCAAAATAATTTAAATCTAATCGATAAGAAAAACACATATGAAAAGGATATTGTTACTGGCGTGTATTTTCTCGTTTCTCGTTCTGGTCAACCTTTCCCAGGCAGTTGAGGTTGATGTTGTCCCTTCGCACGCTGGAACATACGTCAACGAAAAGGCACGGTATACGATCGAGATATACAATGACAAATACCGCACGGAGGAATTTGTGATAACGGTTTTGGGTCCGCACCTGGAATGGCTGAATCTAGGAAGATATTACGTGAAGATGGGAAGTTACGAAAACAAGGAAGTCGAGATGTACTTCTACCCAAAGCTCGAAAATTCATACGAATATGAGATCCTAGTTTACTCAGAGACGGATAATGAAAACAGGGATTCTGATACCATATCCCTGAAAGTTTTGCCGGAAAGGCTTGTAAGGCTACTCGGCTTTTCTTCCGAAAAAGTCGGCAACAACCTTGAGGTCCGCCTGGAGCTTTCCTCCAAATATAACAGAGATGTGGAAATACAGTTCGAGGTAATAGACGGCAACGGGAAGAGGGTGAAGTATCTGGAGATCACGAAGGAAGTGGACGGTACTGGTGATGCCGAGGAAATAGGGGAGACCATTCCAATTGGTGATCTTTTGGCTGGGAGTTATGAGGTAAAAATGAACATACCGGAACACAATTTAATGGACGACACAAATTTTTACATTCCCCCTGTCCACAGGGTCGTGAAGAAGAAAGAGGTCATTTCAACACCCTTTGGCCAGGAGATCATAATAACCATCAAGAACGAAGGAAACATGATCGAGGATTACACAGTTAAAGAAAGCGTACCCGCGAATCAATACGTCGATCTTACCGACAATCCCACGAGCAGCTATCTGGAAGAGGGAAACGTGAACTACAACTGGAGAATTGAAGGCTTCATGGTGGGAGGAGTGGAAAAGGTAACGTACAACATCAGCAGGATTCCGTACATAATAGGTTCCCTGGTTGTGATTTTCTGCGTGCTTGCACTTCTCGGGATGGGCACGATCAAGGTGAGGAGACCCAACATAAAGAAGAGATACGTCAGGAAAAGGGGTGAACATTTGGTCGTTCTGGAGATAAAAGGTTCGCTAACAAAGGAGATCAGGAACGTCCTCGTGAAAGACAGGATTTCACCCCTAGGAAAGGTCTCGCACGAATTCGAGGGACCAGAACCAATAGTAAGGGAGGGCGAGGCAGGAACAGAACTGATCTGGAGGCTCGGGGATGTGAGGCCCAGGAGCGAGATTTATTTGACGTACAGGATACGCCCGTTAATAGAGGCCCAGCTCAAAATGCCGAGAGCGTATCTAACGTACAGAACAGAAGACGAGAGGAAGATAAAGGTATTCTCAAAGCAGCTGGTACTGGATTAAAATAAAAACATGCATTCTTAAACAATAAATTTTAAATATCACAATTAATAATAGAGCAAATCCCGGGGGAGCTCAATCTGGCAGAGCGATCGGCTGTAGGATTTCGCACGGTGATTGACACCGTTTGGTTTGATGAGTGTGTTATTCCACTTACAGTTGCTCGGAAACCGATAGGTTGTGAGTTCAAATCTCACTCCCGGGATAATTTTCTTTTTTAAAGTTTTTTTCCGAATTCTGAATCATGGATATCGGGTTCGAAGGTTTTGAAACCGGATTTGGAAATCTCGAAATGGAACTCTCTGACTTCGAAATAAAGAAAGACCTGTCACGAAGATTATGGTTCTACGAATACGGTGGATCAC
The DNA here is from genome assembly GCA_036478655.1 of Candidatus Aenigmatarchaeota archaeon. Taxonomy (GTDB): domain Archaea; phylum Aenigmatarchaeota; class Aenigmatarchaeia; order QMZP01; family QMZT01; genus JAZGEG01. The sequence continues at coordinate 9,569 of JAZGEG010000104.1, forward strand.
TTAAATCAGCCCCCATTATCAGGGATGGGATAGTGTATTTCGGATGCTGCGATTTTAACGTTTATGCTGTGGATGAAGAGATCGGCAAGGAAATCTGGCGATTCAAAACAGGAGGAGTCATAGTTAATCCTGGCCCGGAGATCCATAGAGATAGCCTTTTCATAACCTCTTATGACGGTTTCCTTTACTGCCTGGATAAGAACACCGGGAAAGAAATATGGAGATTTGGAACGGGCAAAAGGAACTGGAGCAGTCCCACTTATCACAAGGGTTTTGTATATTTTGGTGGATGCGAAGACAACAGTTTATATGCCGTAAATGCAGAAACCGGAAAGGAAGTGTGGAGGTTCAAGGCCGGCGATATCATTTCCTCAGCAAGCAGCATTTATAAAAACACGGTAATTTTCGGATGCTATGATGGCTATCTATATTGTCTCAATGCTAAGGACGGGAAGCTTGTGTGGCGTTTCAAAACCGGTGGTAACGTTTTCGGCGATAAGAGATTTGCAATAGAAAAAGGTGTAATAGTATTTGGTTCTTTCGACCAGAACGTTTATACCGTTGATTGTGAGACAGGCAAAGAGATATGGAGATTCAAAACGGGTCACGGCGTTGATCAGACAGGATGCGTATATAATGGAAAGGTATTCATAGGTTCTCATGATTCCAATTTCTACGCTTTGGATTTTAAAACAGGCAAGGAAATCTGGAGGTTTAAATGCGGAGACAGAGTAGGCTGTGCACCCGTAGAGTTCAGGGGTAACATCTACTTCGGTTCTGCTGACAATTATTTTTATTGCCTTAATGCCAGAACCGGCAAAGAGGTCTGGAAGTTCAAAACTGCTAACATAAACTGGTGCAACCCTGCGATATCAAAAGGAAAAGTGTTTTTCGGTTCAACTGACTGTCGTTTTTACGTTTTGGATGCTTTGATGGGAAAGGTCACCTGGATTTTCGAGGCGAGCACACTTACACCTTCGAAGTTCCGTGAGGAAGAGAAATTGGTCAGCGCTGAAATAACAATCAAGCCTGAAAAGGAATACATCAAAGGTGATGAAAAATATAAGAAAAGAAAAGAGGAAACCATTTCTCTTAGTGATTATCAAATTGAGAGCGAGTACACTACAACAAGTGAATACAAGACAAAGAGCGATTATGACACGAGTTTCGTTATGCTCGAAGGAATTCTCGAACAAGAAGAGCTATTAACTCCAGAATTCACATTTTTTAAACAGCAAAACCAATAGCTTGATAGATGGTGGGAGTCACACCATGTTACTTTATTCCACCCCCGGGATTTCTATTTTATCAAAATCTAAATCCCGCACCATTCAGGTTATTCCCGGACAACATTTATAACGCTTTATTCGATATAAACTGTAAAAGAGCTGTAAAATTTTAAAACAATATAGGGGTGATGAGATATGATAAAAAACGAATTAAAAGAATCTGAGGTTACCAGGACCATAGTTAAAGGTTTTATGAACGACTTTTTGGAGTATGCGAATAGTGATGTTATTGTTGTTGGTGGAGGACCTTGCGGTACAACCGCTGCAATGATGCTGGCAAGAGAAGGTGTAAAAACCTTGATTATTGAAAAAGACGTTAAAGCCGGAGGGGGGATGTGGCAGGGAGGAATGTTGTTTCCAAAAATGGTCATAGAGGAGCCTGCAAATCTGTTACTCGAATCATTTGGCATTAAACTCAAAAAGGAAGGAAATGTGTATACCGCAGACAGTTATTACGTCAGCTCGAAACTGCTGTCACTTGCATTTGAATACGGAGCAAAGATGTTTAACTCTGTCCAGGTTCAGGATGTTGTTTACAGGGAAGACGGTTTGAAGGGGGTTGTAATCAACTGGACCCAGGTTGCTCATTTAACCGCTAATTGTGTTGACCCGCTTGCCTTGGAAGCCAAAGTAATCATTGATGCCACAGGTCACAATGCTGATGTCGCAAGGGTGGTCTCTGAAAAGATTGGGCTGAAAGAGTTTGTCGGAAAGGAAGGAAGCATGTGGATTGAAAAAGCGGAATTGGCAACGGTTCAGAATACAAAAGAGATTTATCCCAATCTGATTGTGGCCGGAATGGCCGCAAACGGCGTCCACGGTCTGCCGAGAATGGGCCCTGTCTTCGGGGGAATGTTCTTGAGCGGAGTAAAGGCGGCCAAACTTGCCCTGCAAAAAATAAACGGCGGGGGGTTTAAGAAGAACAATATAAGGGAAGAGATAAAGGAAATAACCCGTTAATCACCAATGGATTCCTTTGCCGAATGTACGTGATTTAGACGAATATTTAATTGAGGAAAAGTCACACCATGTTACTTTATTCCACCCCCCCCACCCCCCGATTTCCCCTTTCTCCATTTTTAGCTGCACAAAAGGTTTAAATAGGTTTGCGCATATATTATATTTCAAAGTGGGGTCTCATGAAAACAAAATTAGCGAAACATGAAAGCAAGCTGTACCTTCTAGGCCTCATTCTCGCAATCGTTATCGTATTGCTTAAACTCTAGACCGATCCTTTTCTCGGTCTAGTTTCAGCCGATAGATACAGGAGACTATAGATGACCCGGAATGAACCGAACTGGAACGGAAACGGAGGGATTTTGTCAGTGCAGGCATTAATCCTCATTTTGGGTCTTGTCATACTGCTCATCTAGATTCCGGGGCTTTCCTGGGTCTGGATGTTCGTTATTTCTGGATTCAGGAAAAGCCCCCAAGAAAGGACAAGGAGGTGCAAGAATGCCCAAAGAAAGAGTGAAGAGGAAGAAGGTAGATGTCTACACGGGAAGCGGTTGGATAAAATATAATCTACCTGTTGTTGATAATAGCGGATATAAATCATTTGAAAAATCGATGATAGAACCAACTTCAAATATGGTTACTGACATGTGCGACTTTACCAACCCCCCAGGCAAAAAACATCCCTCAAAATAATGTTAGAGTATACAGCAAAGCTTATAAATAGTTGTTTACAATAACATTACGAGCGGCCAAAGTGGGGAGGTTCACCTGTTCCCATTTCGAACACAGAAGTTAAACTCCCCGACGGTCTGGACATTACTCCTGAATAAGGGGGAAATTCAGATCGCTGTTCACTCTTGTTCCTGTTCCGTTTCTCGTTAAACATATAAATATAGAATGCGATTACAAATAATATCGTATAGGTTGACACTTTGCCCTGGTGGTGTAGTGGTTTAGCATATGGGACTGTCACTCCCATGACCCGAGTTCAAATCTCGGCCAGGGCGTGGGCCCGTAGCTCAGTTGGTAGAGCACCAGAACATGGAAATAGGAATTTCTGTGATGGTGAGGCTTTTAATTGATCTGTTAAAAGCATGTGAAGAACCATTGAGGTTCGATGACAGAACAAGAAGCCACCTGGGTGTCGCGGGTTCGAGACCCGTCGGGCCCATTTAACCTTTTTGTTCAAAAAGATTAATCAAAACATACGCAAGACTGCGGGGTTTCTACTTCCGGAATACCTCGTCTAATGGGGTGAAAGAACTCTTATAGATTTCTCCATTTTTTATCTCCAGACAAATTCCTTCTTCCTGTAGATCAAATAAGTCTTGCATACTTGGGATCTATTGCAGACATAGGATTCCCTTCACGATCAAGTGTAATGTATATGCTTTCCCCACCTTTCTCCGCCCAGTAAAGTAGCTTATTTACTTTTTTGACTGAACATCCCTCTCTCTGAAGGGAAAGTGCATAATTTTTTAAATTTCTCACATCTCGTCTTCTTGGCATTCTTTACACCTTCACATCTTTACCATAATTAGCTGTAGAGCAAAAATTCTTAACGTTGTATATGATATTCACGTATTGTGCCATTCCATCACATTTTATT
>JAZGEG010000105.1:0-14872 GCA_036478655.1 Candidatus Aenigmatarchaeota archaeon
AAAAACATACGGGAAAATATCTATAATTATTTTTTGTGTCGGCCAATTTGAGTGAACATAAACGGACAATATCATAAATATTATGCAAAAACAAATCTTATAAAACCTTCCTTCACCAAACCCAGCCAAAACCGGTTGATTAATTTTTCATCTGCCTTAACCTTCGCAAAATATGTTCGCAGTATTGACCTGTGAACTTCTTATAATCTTTTAGAAACTCTTTTATCTCACTTTCGCTTTTTTCGCTGAAATTATCTTTTACGAATTTGATAAATCCATCTCCGGGTTTGAAATCGAGTTTTTCGGAAATGTGGATTCCCCTCGCCATGGTTATACCTTTTTCGGGATTGTTTTCTTCGTAAAAAATGTCTATTACTCCACTTTTTATCGCATTCCTTGCTATTCCATCCTCAAAAAAATTTTCGCGCGAAGATGTTAATGCAATCAAATTCGTATCAAAGTCGGCGTATCTAAAATATTCCTCGATTGTGGGTTTTAAACAGTCATCATCAGTTCCGTACTTATTATCTATAAAGGAGCAATCCGAGAGGTCTATAATAATTCCATATTCTGGTTCCCATTTGATGCCTCCCGCCCTGTTTTCAGATATTTTGTTTCCGCCTAATGGGAAGGCATCGAAATCAAATTTCCCTTCTATCATTATGTCAATGTCTGTAGGTTCTCGTACCTTTCCAGTTTCTTCATAGATAACAGCACCACTCGGGAGCCCGCCAATAAAAAACCAGCTATTTTTAGAAAGATTAGTGTAAATCTCACCGAGGTATTCCTCGTATTTTGATAAAACCCATTTTATGTAATCCTCTGCTCTGTCACTTACATTATTCATCTCAAAACTCATATAGAAATTCTGATAGTTAATTTTAAATTCCCTATTTGTTCACCAAACCCAGCCAAAACCGGTTTCCTGTTTCTTTTTCATCTCCATTCTCTTTTTCCTGTGCTCTTTCCCGATCAGGAGATTCGCGAGTATTATGAGCGATCCTCCTATCATGACGTACTGGGGGAGGGATTCAGCGAGTATAATGAAAGCGAGTACTATCGCTGTCAGGGGCTCTGTAAGCGAAACCGTTATGACCGCGTTATGCGCCCTTATGGTTTTCAGACCCTTCGCGTAAAGGGTATAGCCCAGGAAGGAGAAGAAAGCGATGCCCAGGATGTAAATGGGGACGGAACCGCCCGGGGTGAAAGCAAGAGGTTCGAAAGGAAGGAAAAGAAACAAGATCAACCCCCCGATTATCAGAGGCCAGAACGTGACCTTCCAGTAGGGCATTCCTTTGCGTTCGAAGTACCGCATGAAAACAAACAGAACGGAATACCCGATCCCGGATGAAAGCGCGAGCATGTTCCCTAGCGTGTTCGTTTCCAGACTCATCTCAGAACCGTATATCGACCATATCCCGAGCAGGACCAGAATCAGCGCCGTAACCTCCCACCTCGTTATCCTTTCCCTCAGGAAGATCCAGGAAAGGAGTGCCGTCACGATCGGGTAAACGTAAACTAGTATGACAGTGTTCGCAACAGGGACGTAGGAAAGCGATTTTATGTAAAAGCCGAAGCCTATCGTGACCCCGAAAAACCCGGCTAACAGGAAGTACAGCAGATTCCTTTTCTTTATCCCCAAGGTTTCGAGGGTTTTCAGATCCTTTGCGAAGAGGATCAGAAGTAAAATCATCACCCCTGCCAGCAGCACACGGAAGATCGTTAACAAAAACGGCGAGACGTTCGCCCCTATAAGCTTCACCCATATCCCGATAGTCCCCAGGAAGAAGCCTGTGAGAATGAGATAAAGAGTTCCTCTCATATTGTTAATTGGTCTTGTAAATTATTTTAATATTCGATCACTTTTAACATTATGGCAGTCTATTTCGTGACCTCGAACAGGAACAAGTTCATTGAAGCCGGGAAAATTCTGGGTTTCGATATAAAGCAGGCCAAGCTCGAAATACCCGAAATCCAATCCTTGAACATAAAGGAGATAACCGAGGACAAGGCAAGGAAAGCATACGCAAAACTAAAGAAGCCCTTGATAGTTGAGGATACAGCCCTGTACATAAAATCCTGGAAGAACTTCCCCGGCCCGCTGATCTCATGGGTTATCAAAACAATGGGCATAAACGGGATCTGTAAATTCACCGGGAAGGACAGATCAGCGAAGGCAGAGGCCTGCGTTGCATATTACGACGGGAAGCGAATGAAAACGTTTTCAGGCATAATAAAAGGGGAAATTTCGAAAAGACCGAGGGGAAGGAAACGTTTTGACTGGGACAGGATTTTCATCCCACATGGTTTCAACAAAACATTTTCTGAAATGGAACTCTCGGAAAAAAACAAGATCTCCCACAGAATGAAGGCATTCAAAAAACTGAAAGGATTTCTCGGTTCAAAGGTCAAGTAAAGCCAAACCTGTTTCTTCATCCGGTTTTCTTTCAATCGTTTCCCCGAACGGGGTGAAAACGATCTCGCACGTGGGAAGGACAGTTCCTTCTATTAAATGCCCCCCGAAGGTCCTGAATTCCTTGTCGCCGATCATGACGTGCGCGTGTATCTTTATCTTCCCTTCGCTTACCGTAACGCTCCCCAGGAAGGATATGAGTTCAAGGAGAGCCCCCCCGAAAACCTTTGAGTGGTATTCTTTATCCTCCATCGAAAAATGGGCGATCTCCGCTTCACCGAGTCCCCCTATCCCTGAGAAATGCCCTGATCTGATCCTTTCCTTCCTGCAGAATTCCTCCAGCTTCTCCATTACCTTCTCGCCTTTTTCGAGACGGATCACGTACGAATTCCCGATCTTCCTGTATTTCATATGAGCCCGAAGGGATTCGAACCCCCGACCTACCGGTCCGAAGCCGGTCGCTCTATCCGCTGAGCTACGGGCCCGTCTATTAATAATTGAATACATCTAAAATAAAAACAAAAATTTATTAAATTTAAGCAATTACTGGTAAACCAGTTTTTTCTTGACCTCGTTCGCTTGGTCGTTCCCCAGAAGTTTTTTGATTATCTCGAGGGCAAAATCGAAAGCTGTTCCAGGACCTTGCGAGGTTATTATGTGGTCGTCAACCACGACCTTGGCTGACCTCGGCCTCGGGATCTCCCTCTCCATACCCGGGTAAATCGTCGCCCTCCTGTTGTCCAGTATCCCCATCTTCCCAAGTATGCTCGGGGCAGCGCATATCGCCGCAATCAGCTTTTCCTGGTCATTGAAGTCGTTTATTATATCGAAGACCTTTTTCGACCTCCCGAGGTTCACGTAACCAGGATTCCCTCCCGGCAAAAGCAGACAATCGAAATCCTTGGGATTGACATCTTCTATCTTCGCGTCCGCCACGATCTTTATCCCGGATCTCCCCTTCACAATCGTTCCCGGAAGGCCTGCTAGCACGACTTCAAGGCCCGCTCTCCTCAGAACATCCGCCGTTGCCAGCGCCTCTATTTCCTCAAAACCCTCAGCTAGGGGAATAAGAACCTTTTTCATCATATTCACCTGAATTTTTACTGATTCAAGGGTTTATAAAGAATTTTGAACCTCGGGTGGAACATTTATAAAGAAATTATTTATATATAAAGTCATTAATCATATTAACCCAACTGGGTTGACGTGGAATGCAATTCCGCGTCTCTCGGAATTCATGTTTAATTAGGAGGTTTGATATGCAACCTATACCGCCGAATTACATGGCTTATGACAGGACAATTGTGGTTTTCTCCCCGGACGGGCGGCTGCTGCAAGTGGAATACGCAAGGCAGGCCGTGAAGAGAGGGACTACGACGATCGGTTTGGTAGTGAAAAGTGGAGTGATTCTGGGGGCTACGAAATCTTCAGCCCCTCTAAGCGTTAGCGACACTTACAAGAAGATATTCGAGGTGGATAATCACATAGGGCTGGTTGGTTCTGGCATCCTTGCGGATGCAAGGGATTTGGTCGAGGCCGCAAGGGTTAAAGCGCAGATAAACAAGATAACATACGGAGAGCCCATATCTGTTCAGACTTTGGCTAAATACCTGGCGAATCACAAACACATTGCAACGCAGTACGCCGGTCTCAGACCGTTCGGAGTGGGTTTGCTGATCGGAGGGGCCGATGAAACAGGGGCAAAGCTCTATGAAACAGACCCTTCTGGAACCATGCTCGAATGGAAGGCGCAAGCGATAGGAAGAGGAGCGGAAAAAGCAAAGAAAGTCCTGAAAACCGGATTCAAGGATAACCTGCCAATGAAAGATGGCATTAAACTACTTATCAGGGCTTTGAAATCAGGAGAGAAAAGCGTCACGAAAGATAACATGGAAATCGCGGTGGTAACGGAGAAGGAAGTCAAAAAGATTTCTGGAAGCGAGATTGAAAACTTCGGAAAGTGAGCAAAACTTCTAATTCCCAGGCATAAGGAGAGATATTATGGTTTCTGTTGAGGATGCAGTTATAGCGAGAATTTCGAAAGCCGGTATGAATTTTGAAATAATGGTAGATCCTGACAAAGCGCTCGAATTCAAGAGAGAGAAGGAAGGATACGTAGAGGATATTCTCGCTGTTACAGAAATCTTCAAGGATTCGAAAAAGGGCGAGAGGCATTCTTCAGAAGACCTCCATAAAGCATTCGGGACTACGGACATTTTCGAGGTTGCCAGGAAAATAATAATGGATGGGGAAATCCAGCTGACCACAGAACAGAGAAACAGATTCATAGAGGAGAAAAGGAAGGAAATAGCGAACATAATAGCGAGGCAGGGGATCGACCCGAAAACGAAACTTCCCCACCCTGCCACAAGGATCCTGAACGCCATGAGCGAAGCTCACGTTCTTATCGATCCGTTCAAGCCTGCGAAAGAGCAGGTTAAGAATGTCCTTGAAAAAATACAGGAGATCATCCCAATCTCGTTCGAAAGCATCGAGATCGCGATAAAGGTTCCGATAGAATACGCTGGAAAGGCGAATTCAATCATCAGGGAGATAACAAATGTCAGGAAGGAGGAGTGGACGTCCTCCGCTTGGATAGCGCTTGTCGAGATACCCGCTGGAATTCAGGGGGATATTTATGATAGACTCAACAAGCTGACTGCTGGAAAGGTTGAGGTTAAAATAGTAAAGGAGCATAAAATATAAGGATAATGGTGATAGTATGGAGAGAGTGGTGAATGATATGAAGAAAGAAGTTATGGAAAAGGCAGTGAAGGAGATGGGAATGGAAAAGACAGTGAAGGAAGATGAAGGCAAAGCGAAAGGAGTGTTAAAGAAGGAAAGGGAGGTTGTTTTTCCTGGGGATAAAATCATAGAATCCATGGATTACCTCCCGGGAAAAAACTGTTTCCGCGAAGGGGATTCGATATACTCCAAAAGGGTAGGAGTCGTTTATTATAAAGGAAGGGTTATAGAGGTTATCCCGTTGTCCGGGGAATACATACCTGAAGTGGGGGACATGGTTATAGGAACTGTGAAAGAGGTCCACCATTCCGGCTGGAACGTGAATATAAATTCCCCGTATGAGGCTTTTCTCTCGCTCGCAGGCGTGAGGGGGTTCATAGACTCCTCGAAAACAGACCTCTCGAAAATATACGGGATAGGAGACCTTCTATACGCGGAGGTTTCAGAGGTTACCCCCATGAAGGACATAAGGATCTCCATGAAAGATCCGAAAACTAGGAAGTTCGAAGGTGGAAGAATCGTCAGGGTCTCGACTGTGAAGGTCCCGAGGGTTATCGGAAAGCAGGGTTCCATGATCAACATGATAAAGGAAAAAACCGGCTGCATGATTTCGGTCGGGCAGAATGGCATGATATTGGTACAGGGAGAGAAAGAGAACCTTGCGGCGAAAGCGATAACGGAGATACAGGAAAATTCCCAGATAACGGGATTAACGGATCATATTGGAAAATTACTGAGTGAAGGTAAATAGGAGGAGATGTTATGAAAAGAGAGGACAAGAGAAATGTGGATGAAATGAGACCTGTTAAAATGAAAGTAGGCGTGTTGAAACAGGCTGATGGTTCCGCGATGGTGAGCATAGGGAAAACGATCGCCGTTGCCGCTGTTTATGGCCCAAGAGAGTTGAATCCCAGGCACAGGCGGGAGAGCGACCGTGCGATTCTCCAGTGCAACTACACAATGGCTCCGTTTTCAACAAATGAGAGGTGCCGCCCCGGTCCTTCGAGGAGGAGCGTTGAGATTTCAAAGGTAACGCGGGAAGCGTTAGAACCAGCACTTTTCCTGACGGATTTCCCCAGGACGACCGTGGACTTGTATATCATTATCCTGCAGGCGAACGCCGGGACGAGGACAGCGGGGATAAACGCCGCGAGTCTCGCCCTCGCGGATGCGGGAATCCAGATGCGTGATCTCGTGACGTCCATAGCAGCGGGCAAGATAGGGAAGGAATATCTTCTCGACCTTGCGGGAAAGGAAGAGGAGGTCACGGAATGCGATCTTCCCATAGCCTACATGCCGAGGGAGAAGAAATTCACCCTTATCCAGATGGACGGCAACATATCGAAGGTGGACATGGAAAACGTGATAAAACTCGCTGTGAAGGGGTGTGAAGAGCTTTACAATCACCAGAGGAAGGCATTGCTTGAAAAATGGTCAAAGGAGGGATTTGAATGAATTTCCAAAAACAGTACATACTCAACCACATAACAAAGGGGATGAGGCTTGACGGAAGGAAATTGGACGAGTCCAGAAAGATAGAGATAGAGAAAAACCCCATAGAAAATGCTGAAGGTTCTGCAAAGGTTAAGATGGGGAATACGGAGGTCATCGCAGGCGTGAAGATAGATGTAGGTGTACCCTTCCCCGATACGCCGAATGAAGGGGTTTTGATAGTAAACGCCGAATTCTCGCCGCTCGCTTCCCCTGACTTTGAGCTTGGCCCACCGAGGGAAAAGGCGGTCGAGCTCGCCAGAATAGTGGACCGTGGAATCCGTGAATCGAAATGTTTGGATAGGGAAGAGCTCTGCATAATGGAGGGCGAAAAGGTCTGGATGGTTTTCATTGATATACAGCCGCTCAGCCATGACGGAAACCTGATAGATGCATCAGGCATCGCTGCCATAACTGCCCTGCTGAACGCCAAGATGCCGAAATACGACAAAAAAGAGGAAAAAGTGATTCACGGAGAAAAGGACAAGCCGCTCCCTGTAAGTGATTCTCCGGTTCCGGTAACCTTCGGTATGATAGGCGGGAAGCTATTGATAGATCCCGGCCTTGAAGAGGAGAACGCAATGGACTCCAGGCTGACGATAACCACGAAATCCAACGGTAACGTCTGCGCGATGCAGAAGGGGATCGCTGGCTCTTTACCCTTTGAAGCAGTACAGGAGGCTGCGGAACTCTCAATAAAGAAGGGGAAGGAGATAAGGGAGCTCATCAAGAAAAACTTATAAGTTTAAAAAATAGAACATTCAAATTAAAACCGTGGTTTGCATGCCAAGGACAAAAAAAGTCGGCCCGACTGGAAGGTTCGGGGCCAGGTATGGGAAGGGAGTGAAAAAACGGGTCATAGAGATCGAAAAAATACAGAAGAAGAAGTATGCATGCCCCCACTGCCTGAAACCCAGGATGAAGAGGTTGTCCTCAGGTATATGGATTTGCCGAAAATGCGGGCTGAAGATCGCCGGGAAGGCGTACGAACCGGGAATAAGTTAGGTTGATGTTATGAAGGATTCGAAACCCCATGGTTACAAGTGTTTGAACTGCGGGAAGGAGGTTCCTCTTGACCTCCAGAAAGCGAAGAAGATAATATGCCCTTATTGCGGTTACAGGATACTTGAGAAGAAAAGGCCGACCGCTAAGAAAAGTGTTATTGCGAGGTGAGATGAATGGATAAGGAAACAGAGCACTTGCTAAGTCAAGCGCAGATGTACCAGCAGCAGATACAGACCATCCTTACGCAAAAAAATGCCCTGGCCCTGGAACTGAACGAGATAAAAAAAGCGTTAGAGGAAGTGAATAAAACGGAGAGGGAATCCGTCTTCAAGGTATCAGGTCCTATCCTGATAAAAACGGACATAAAGGATATAAAGGAAGAACTCGGGGAAAAGGAGAACACGATTGACCTGAGGATGAAGACAATCGAGAAACAAGAGCTAAGGCTTAAGGAAAAAATCGAGGAATTGAGATCAAAGCTAACGAAGTCGCAGCCTAAAGCAGGGTGAGAGGATGGGAAAGGTCAAGAAAGCGCTTGAGCTGTTAGAGGATGTCATGAAGGACAGAGGGGTTCCTAGGAACGTGAAGACTTCAATAGAGGAGTCAATAAAGGACCTGAAAGAGGAAAAAGAGGGCGAAAACGTCAAGATCTCAACATTGATAAGCGTTCTGGATGAGGCCTCGAATGACCCTAATATTTCCCTGTACGCCCGAACGAAGATATGGGATGTCGTTTCAAAACTCGAGGAACTGAACAAATAGATTGGCTGCTTTAAAAACAATTATTTTACAGCTATTTTCCACAAACTTTCAAAGTATTTCCTAAAGTGATCGCTCACGTGCTTTGCGTGGACCAGGACAGCGATGATCGGGTCTTCCCATGAGATGAGCAGGAACCTGTCTTTGAAGACCTCCCCGTGCGAAAAGATGGGGAAATCGACGAACCGTATCTCATGCTTCTTTTTCCACTTCTTGATGAAGGGCGAATCCCGGTAAGGAGGATTGGCTATACCCCTCGAGCGGACGTTTTTCGCGATTTCAAACCAGTAACTCAGATAGAACCTGTCAGCAGTCTTTGAATATTTCTTGTCATGCACGTATATCCACAGGTTCTCGTCCCCTGGTTCCCAGTCTTTGAATAACTCTTTGTACGCGGTCCGAAGGCCTTTTTTTCCGACGAACATCATTGCTTCCTGCTTCGGGTGGGTCGATTGCAGCGCTTCGATGCGGGGCATCGCCTGCTCGAGGATTCTCCGTTGCCTGACCAGCTCTTCCTCCTTCATGTCAAGATACTTTGCCAGGTTGCTCGGGCTCACCGCCCGGAAGGTCCTGACGTTGTTCTTGATGATGATCGTCACGATTCCCTTCTTGATCAGCCTCTCGAGTATTTCGTAGATGTTCGAATGGGATATCTTCGTCCTTTTCCTGACCGGCCCCACGCTTGAAGGCCCGAGCTCGAGCAAGGCCACGTATATCTTCGCTTCCCCTTCGGTCAGCCCGATCTTCAACAGGTCTTCGAGTTTTCCTGCGTCCATGTTAATTATAGATCCTCTCAGGCTTTAAAAATGTTTATTCTTTATACCCTGTACAGGGCTAATGAAATTTATATATCAACACGTTTACTATCAAAAAGAGGTGAATAATATGACAAGGTTTAGATTTAATAATGATGGCATGACGTATAAAACTCGAGGAGGGGCAGTATTTGATAGTTATTGTTATCTTGTAAAAAGCTCTTTTTCAGAAGGGGAATATATCACAGGAACGGCTGCTGTGTTGTTATCTCCACTGATATTACCACTTGGATATGCTAGTTCATTTTTTGATGAATCATGGGGTTTGTCTGTGACAAAAATAGATGAACAGGCCGGTAATTAACATGAATGAAGATGCGATTCGGACCGGATTTTAACCTTTTAAACAAAGTCGACCGTGGCTAAACTTTTTAAGTCTTTTCATCATTATATTAACAAATTGTTCGACCGTTTAATATCCAGGAGGGGTTGATATGGTATTCGATAGGATTAAGAGAGGCATAATGGTGAGGGATATGGAAGATGAGGAAGGGATCCCAAGAGAGGAATATGTTGAAGTGGGGGTTTCAGAATCGAGCGCACCCGGAAAGATAGGGATATCGATCGAAAAACTTGAGGAATTCGCCGACACGGACAGGGTCCTGAAAGATGTCAGGGAAGGAACGCTCGTTTTCCTTAGGATCAAATCCCTGAAAGAAAAGGATATCGGGGAATTGAAAAGGGCTGTGGAAAAACTGAAGAGGACCGTCCTCGCACAGAACGGAGAGGTAGTGGGAGTAGAGCAGGACTGGCTGATACTCGCACCAGAACACGCGAGAGTGCAGAGATAAACCCTTTGATTCTTTCGTTTTTATTTTATAGGGCTGTTTTTATTTCAGCCTTACAACGTCCAAATTCTTCGGGGCGAGGGTCTCGACCTTGTAATATTTATGGATATCCCTTGCCAGCTCAGCCGTTGTGTATCCGTCCCCGTGGTTGCAGATCACCCTTTCCGGTCTGCTCGAAAGCCTGTGAACGAAACCCGTGAGTTGTCTCCGGTCCGAATGGCCTGACAGCCCGCCTTCCACAGTTTCAATACCTATATCCATCTTGAGGGTTTTTGTCTTGCCGTTTTCTCCTTTTATCGGGATCTCCCTCCATCCCTTCTGTATCCTCCTTCCGAGGGATCCCTCCGCCTGGTAACCCACGAATAGAAGGGTGTTTCGTTTATCAGCGGCGAACGCCTTCAGATATTCAAGCGCTGGCCCGCCAACGAGCATGCCCGAGGTCGCGATTACCACCGCGGGTTCGCTCGAACCTATGACCTCGTCCCTCTCCTTTTTAATCGTAATCCTCTTGAATATTTCAGAAAGGAAGGGGTTCTTCCCGTAATGGAATATCTGTTTCTGAAGGTAGTGGGAAAGATATTCCGGATAAGCTGTGTGTATCGCTGTCGCATCCCACAGCATGCCCTCCATGTGAACAGGGTAGTCAAAACCGTTCGACCCGAGAATCGCCATGATCTCCTGCGCCCTTCCGACCGCGAACGAGGGGATCAAAACCTTCCCTTTCTTTTTCATGGTGTCGTTTATAATCTGCATGAATCTCGCTTCCGATTCCTGTCTCGAGGGCTTTACGTCACCCGCCCCTCCATACGTGGATTCTAGTATGAGGGTTTCGACCCTTGTGAAATTGGTGAAGGCCGGCTCGAAAAGCTTTGAGGGCCCGAAAAGCATATCTCCTGTGTATAAAATGTTGTGCAGACCTTCGCCTATGTGGAGATGCGTCAAAGCGGAACCTAGCAAATGTCCTGCCTGCTGAAGGGTCAGCCTTGTATCCGTTGTCAGGTCTGAAACCTCCCCGTACTCCAGTGCAATGGTGTGCTTAACTACCTTTTCTATCGATCTCTTCATGTAAGGAACCTCTTTCCCCTCCCTGTGGCATATGTCAATGTAATCCAGGCAGAGCAGAACCATCAGATCCCTGGCAGGGGCCGTGCAGTATAACGGGCCTTTGTAGCCGTTTTCGTAAAGCCATGGGATGTACCCGCAGTGATCGAGGTGGGGATGGGAAAGAATAACGGCATCCAGCTTTTCTATATCGAATTCCGGAACGTCCATGTACGGGAACGTATCAGAAGCCACGTTAATCCCGCAGTCAAGCATGACGTTGGATTCGGGGGTTTCAATTAGCATTGCCGACCTCCCGACCTCCTTGAACCCCCCCAGGCACGAGAGGCGAATCCACCGCTCCCCTATCTCCTTCTTCGGGGCGTTTATCTTTTGCCCGATTGAATTCAGGAATTTCTTCCGGTAATCGATTTGCGTGTGCAAGAGATTTCGGACCGCCCGAACTATCGGGCTTTCGATGGCCGGCGCCCTCTCGATTTTCGGGAGCCACAAGGTCTCGTTCTTTACCTTCTTGTAGGTTTCGCCACCTTTGCCTATAACCATTCCGGGTTTCTGGGATTCTATAACCACTTTCCCCAGTTCCGGTTCGAAATATATCTCCTGTATCCCTGCTTCCTTGGGGACGATCTCCTTTATCTTTTTCTTTGTCTTCTCCATGTCCATTGTTATTGTCAGGTCCGGCCTGATCTCTATCCTTTTCTTCAGGTTCGATACCATCTCCCTTACAACCCTCTCGTGACTTCTGAAGAACTCCGGGTTCTTAGTGTAGAGAACGATTTCCGGTCCTTCAAATTTCACTTCTGTTATCTCCGCGTCCTTCGGTAAATTTTTCTGCAGTTCCTTTAAAATATTGCTCATTAAAATCTCCCTGGTTCTTAAAACTAAAGTTTTCGAATTATTTCCTAAGATTTCTTACTTCCTCTTCCGAAACCACTGTGAATCCTTTCGATGTTATGACAACGAGGTCGATCCCGGTTCCTCCGGAGGCTATATCCCTCTCTGTCGCTGCTCTCACAGCGCGAACAGCAAGCTTTTTCGCTCCCTCCAAATCAATCCCTTCCTTGTGTTTATCCTCCAAAACTCCCAAAGCCATCACGGATCCTGAACCCGTGGAAAAGTAATCCTTTTCCTCAATAACCGAGCCCGTTGGGTCGAAAGAGAACAGCTTCGGTTTGCCGTCATGTCCTCCTATGAGCAGTTGAACATAGTAAGGGAAATAGCTTCTGGCGTACAGGATGTTCGAAACAAGCGTGGCAATCGCCTTGATCGAGATTTTCCTCGATTCCTCAAGCTCGTAGAGCTTCATTTCAGCCTTTATGTATCTTTCCAGCGCCTGCGCGTCCCCGACGCTCCCGGCTATGGTCATGCCCACATGCTTATCCAGTTTTAATATCTTTTTCGTGTGCTTGCTCGCTACCAGGTAACCCATCGTCGCCTTACGCTCCGCGGCCAGGACAACAAAACCATCTCCTAAGATGCCTACGGTTGTCGTCCCTGTCTTCAAATTCTCTATTTTTTTCTCAGTCATGAATAACCACAAAAAAGTTCAAAACAGTCAGAATGTTATTGTATTGTCAAGGGTATTTAAATATATTTCGGGCTGAATGGATGCCCCCGCCGGGATTTTCACGAAACTTTTGGTAAGCGTAAGTTTTGAGTACGCGTTAGCTACCGGAAAAGCTACGCTTTGAACCCGGGTCACTGGCTCGAGAGGCCAGTATCCTTGGCCAACTAGACTACGGGGGCAAATGTTCGGGAGACGTTCGAAAACGAACGTCATACGATATAAACCTTTAAAAACTAATTTATATATAAATACGAAATAATCCAAATAGTTTAATTGCGTTTGGGTGCTTTTATGACTGTGATAAAGGTTTTCGGCAAACCGAAACTGAGAAATGCTGTTATGATCGAAGGCCTGCCCGGGGTTGGGAATATAGGAAGGGTGGCTGTCGGGTACATGGTCGAAGAACTCAAAGCGAAGAAATTCGCCGATCTCTACTCGAAATGGTTCTTTCCCTTCGTCATGCTCCACAAGAATTACAAGATACACCTGCTCAAGAATGAGTTCTATTACGTAAAGGCGAAGAAAAAGGGGCAGAGAGACATTGTTTTCCTCGTGGGCGACTGCCAATCCCTTTCCCCCCAGGGCCATTATGAGGTCTCAGAAAAGATTCTGGATTTTGCGGAAAAAATAGGGGTGACGGAGATCATAACTATCGGAGGGCTGTCAACAGGGGAAATGAAAACTAAGAAGAAGGTGTTAGGGGCCGTGACGAGTGATAAGTTCCTGAAAAAATACAAGAAACACAACATAGATTTCGAGGCAGGGGAGAAGGTCGGCTACATCGTAGGGGCGGTTGGTTTATTGCTCGGTCTGTGGAAGCAGAGGGACAAGGATGGTCTCTGCCTGCTCGGACAGACAACGGGCTTCCCAATAGTTACCGACCCGAAGGCGGCGGAGGAAGTTCTGAAAATCCTCACAAATATACTGGACGTAAAGATTGATATGAAAAAGCTTGACAAGAAAGTGAAAGACATGGAGTATTTCATAAAGAAGGTCGAGGCTTTGCAGAAGCGCGCGCTTATGGAGATAACAAAGGGGACGGAAGAGAAGGGGAAGAAGGGCGAGGAACAAACGAGATATATAGGGTGAACGAATGGAAAAGGAATATACAAGGTACGAGAAGGCGAGGATTATATCAGCTCGTGCGCTTCAAATCGCCCAGGGAGCTCCTGTTCTGGTCAAGCTCGAGAAGGGCACAATAGACCCGCAGGAGATCGCAAAAATCGAATGGGGGGCAGGGGTCATACCCATAGAGATAAAGAGGATTCCGACGTAAACTATTTTTATACCTCTGACAAAGAATTATTATGATAAAAGACGTGAGAGTATATTCTGTTTACAACTCGAAAGGCAAACACGCCCTTAAGGTTAAAATCCAGACCGCTGATACGTTCTTCACCGCCTCGATTCCTTCAGGAACCTCGAAGGGGAAAAACGAGGCGAAGGATATCCCGATGAAAAAGATCCTGGAGGTCTTTCCGAAAGTGAGAAAGAACATCATAGGTTTGGATGAAACGGACTGGGTGACTGCGGACCAGATTATCGAGCAGATCGATAATTCGAAAGACTACAGGAACATAGGGATCAGCCTGGCTCTTGGAATCTCAATAGCGATCGCGAAGGCCTCTACCAATAACGAATTATGGAGGCTGAGGGGGGCGAAAACTATGTATCGCTTCCCCTTCCCGATCGGGAACGTAATAGGAGGGGGGGCGCACGGGGGGAAAACCACATGGCAGGAATTCCTGATCCTCCCCTACAAGGCGAAAAACCCAATTGAGGCAACGAATATAAACTACGAGGTCTGGAAGGTCATAGGGGAGGAACTGAAAAAAAGAAAGTGGCTGCTGGGCAGGAACATGGAGAACGCCTGGTGTTCGAATCTCGATGACCTGAAAACGCTCGATTTTCTTTCCTCCGTTGCGGAGGATTTCGAAGTGAAGCTCGGGATTGATTTCGCCGCCTCTTCTTTCTGGAACGGTGAGAAATACGTGTACAAATCCCTGAAGAGGGGGCTAACGCCTGAAAAACAGATAGATGCTGTAGAACGCGTGGCAAAGGTTTATAATCTTTATTATCTTGAAGACCCGTTGCATGAAGAGGATTTCGAGGGTTTTGCTGAACTGAGCAGCAGGCTGTATGGAAGGCTCGTGGTGGGTGACGATCTTTACTGCACGAACACGGAAAGGGTTAAGAGGGGGATTGGCTTGAAATCCACCAATTCCGC
>JAZGEG010000106.1:0-2010 GCA_036478655.1 Candidatus Aenigmatarchaeota archaeon
CGTATTCCGAGCCGGTTTACCATTCGGGATACAGAACGGTCTTCAACTACATAAGGAATTCGGTAAAGGTCGTGATAGATGCGTATAACGGGGATGCGAAATTCTACGTGATTGACAAGGAAGACCCGATAATACGTACGTACAGGAAAATCTTCCCTGAACTTTTCACTGATTTCGAAGAAATTAGTGATGATCTTAAGAAACACGTGAGGTATCCGGAGGACCTGTTCAGGATACAGGCTGAATTGTATTCGGTATACCACATGAAAGATCCAAGGGTATTCTACAACAAGGAGGATACGTGGGTTGTTCCTAACGAGATATACAGGGAGAGAAGGCAGGAGATGCAGCCCTATTACATAATAACCAGGCTTTCTAAGGGCGAGGATGAGGAATTCATCCTGATGATGCCCTTCATACCCAAAGGAAAGGAAAACCTGATAGCTTGGATGGCTGCGAGTTGTGACTTCCCCAATTATGGTAAGCTTACGGTATTTCAGTTCTCAAAGCAGGTTCTTACATATGGTCCCATGCAGATCGAGGCGAGGATAGACCAGGATACTGAAATCTCGCAGAAAATCACGCTCTGGAGCCAAGCAGGTTCTTCCGTAATCCGTGGGAACACGCTCGTCATCCCGATAGAGAACTCGATAATCTACATAGAGCCCCTTTACCTAGAGGCCACTGAAAGTGGGACGCTGCCCCAGCTTAAAAGGGTGATAGTGGCGTACGGAAACGATATCGTCATGAAAGAAACCATGGAAGAGGCGATTGAGGAGATATTCGGAGGGGTCACACCTGTAACTCCTGTCGGCCCGATCACTGAAATGAAGCTGCCGGAAGAGATTCTAACCCAGATAGCAGATCTCTACAGCAAGGCCCAGAACGCGCTCAAAACAGGGGATCTCGCGAAATACGCGCAATATGTGGACCAGATAGGGCAAATCCTTGAGGGATGGAAAAAATAAATGTAAATATAAGTTTATAAAAGTTAATTCCTTCTTTTCAAAAGGTAGAACACAATGAAAAAAACAAGAACAATCATACTTGCAATGAACGCTGAGATTGTATTCAGAATATCGCCATTCAGTTTTTACAGGTATAAACAACGTCCTAATTTTATCTTATATGACGGAGAGTTGAGTGATGTTAAGAAAAAAATAGGGTATGTCGAGCCACTACCTGAAAATGTTGTGTGGTTAACAAACGGGCCTTATGTAGATTCCATGGAAAGCAAAGAAGAGATACCGCAACATTTGAAAGATAATGTTGAAAGGTTGGCAATAAGGGAATTAGTATCAAACGAAAATAAAATAATTATTTCCGAACCGAAAGAGACCGATTGTTACTCTTCAAAACAATTAATTAGGCAGGGAGTTTTTGGTATTTACAAAAAGATATAATCTCATTCACTGAATATCTGCTCCAGGGATTCCCCGAACGCCTTCGATAAGAATTCCATGTGATTTTTTTCTTTTCCTAAGTTTATTACCGCGTTGATTTCCGACCCGAAGCCCTGCGAAAACCCGTCAAAAAACGCGAAGAATTGCTCGTGGTCGAACTTCGGCTTTCCTATAATCTGCATGTTCGCCTCCCCAAGTTGCTTCTTCAGGTTAATCGCGAACATGCACATCATTTTCCGGTTCGAGCGTATAGAGGATGAGGATTGTTTCTTTCCCCCTTTCTCATGGAGTTTCCTCAGGCCTTCCCCTAAAGCGAAGCCCACGTTTTCGAGACTTTGAAGATCATCAGCACCCTCTTTAGAGATCTCAATATTGAATTTAGTGTTTTTGAGCAGGGAATCAACAAACTGAAACCCCGACTTAACTGATTCGGGATTTTTCGAGAAATCTATAGCGATCCTTATCCTGAACTCCTCCGAAAACCTCTCCAGTTCAGCCCTTTCTTTGGATACCTTTCTGAAATTCGTCCTTATCTCCCTGAACATATCAATTTAATTTGTCCTTCCAATATTAAATAAGTTATGAAAAAAATTTTCGTTAACAGGAC
>JAZGEG010000107.1:0-3537 GCA_036478655.1 Candidatus Aenigmatarchaeota archaeon
ACCACCTTTCTTTCCGAAATTCATATTTTTACCTCCTTAGATGTTTTTTTCGCCGCAATTCTTCTTATCGCAGAATCCAACAGAATGTCCATTGGATTGATTTTCGGGAATGACTCATCTTTCAACATAAGAGCCAATTCCGTGCAGCCAAGAATAATCAAAGAGTTACTTTCTTTTTCAAAATATTTTCTGGATATCTCCCTCACTTTATCAATTTGTCTGTCCCTCTGGAAACCTTTGTTGAAATTGTAAACTGATTCAGAAAGCTTCTCTGTATCATCATCGGATATCTCCACGTAATTGATGTTCTCGAATCTGTAGAGCCCGCCCTTTATCGAAATTGGAGAGCCAAGCACAATTACTGTTTCTACTTTCTTGTTTTTCAGGTGTTCTTGAACATCTTTTCTGAGGTCTATTATCGGGGTTTTAACTTCTTTTTGTAGTCTTTCATAGAAGAAATGAATCGTGTTGCAGATCATCACGATGAAATCCGGGTCATGCATTTCCAATTCCTTAAGGCCCTCAAGGTAGTGCCTAAGATCTTCATCACCGTGCTTATCATGAATCAATTCAGGGGCAGAAATGCTGTTGATAATGATTTGAGGAAAATCAGAATTATTTTTTATCAGTCCCTTTTTCTGAAGTTCAAAGATTAATTTGTTGTAAAATTCTCCTGTGGCTTCCGGTCCTATACCTCCCAGAATGCCTATTTTTACTGAGCCAGAGGCCACCACCCTTCTTTACTTCTTTCTTTCCTTTCATGTTCCTACCTCCTTAACATCAAACGTGAGGGTTTTTCATGTTCGCCACGTGTTGCAGGTATCCGTAATTGGAATCTGTTTTTTGCACTTCAAACAGGTTGTTTCCATGCTCGATGAAAATTCCACCGTCCTCGGTTGTCAAGAGAAGTGCATTTGAGTACATCGTGCCAGGCAATTTATAGTTCATCATATTCTTGATGTTGCCTGCGTTGATGTCGCTGAAGTTTATTTTTTTCATAATTTCACCTCCTTCACTAAAAATTTCAAAAGTTTTTCATATCCTGCTTTTTGGTATTGAGCAATAGGTATCTTCCCTCCATTATAATGTATATATGGCGGATCGGGCTGATTATCCTTGACATCAGGGTTAATCTCCCCCACCCCCTTCTTCTTGAAATCTGTCATTCGATTCACCTCTTTTCCTCCGTTTTTCTCTCGAGTATTATCATGCCGACCGCGGTTATCCTCACAGGATTACCCCGGCTGTTTTTTATCAGGCCGAGTTCTTTCAGGAAGTTCACGTTCATCCATACCGTCGATTTTGGGCAGCATAAAAGCTGGGAAATCTCCTCAACAATCGAGGTTATGGTTCTTGGCTCGTCCTGGACCGATATTATCCTGAGTATCTCTATCCTCTTCCTGTTCAGGTATTTGTTTGCGATGTTCATAGCGAAATCAAGGATTTCGTTTACGCTAATATCACAAGACTCCTCTCTCAGCCCGGAAAGATAATTGAAGATCATTTCAACACCAGAAGTTTTTCAAGAATTGGTGGTAGCGGATGAAACGATGGGTTTACCAATAAACTGAGATATAACGTTTTCTTATAAAGATACTGAGAACTAGAGAAATCATGCCTGCAGTTCCATGTATTGCTTTTTTCAACATTACTAAATAATTAGAGGTCTGCTTTTATAAAGATTGTGTGCAGAATTTCCTGGAGTAACCTGGATTCTGGAGTGAATTTTTGGTTTTTATTATTAACTTTTATGATATTTTCATGAACGAAAGCGTTAAGAAGGACATAGAGTTTTTTGATAACAAAGGGATCTTGCCTACGGATGAAAAAGACATAGATCATTATCTAAAAAACGCTGAAAAGAAAATGGAAATTTTGGGGCAATTCGAAGAACAACCTGAAAAATTTCTGAAAAGCTATCTTATATCAGATGATGTGGAAATATCTGACTGTGGGCTATATAAAGGACCGTTCTATGAAAAATTCGATACAGAGATGTTTCCTACTGTAATAGTCAAAGACCGCGATTTTGGAAGAGTGAAGACTATGAGAAAGAAAGGGATTTTGGAAGTTGATAAAAACAACTTTCTTCTGGAAATACATCCTGATTTATATGTCCATGTGAGCTCAAACAACTATTTCAAGGAGAGAGGAGGGGGAAATAGGGTTGAAGAGGAGATAACTGATCAATTGCTTGCGAATGCACTCTGCATCAAGGCCCAGTCATCTGGTATCAATAGTCGCATCGAAAGGTTATTTTTAAGGGACGGGGAGAAGAGGCATAAAGACGTATTTTATAAAAATTCATATCATATTAGAAAAATTGACACCGATTATTTTTTTTACGAATATGTTAAAGAGGCTACTATTAAACATCTGCCCCATGCAATAGGTACTTGCATCGGAACATGTCTTATTACAGGTGAACCTAAATTAGCTCCTTTATTCGTGTTTCCTATTTACCCCCTTGTTGTTGCGATCGATACTCTGAATAAAGTTTCTAGTTTGGAAAAATTTTACATGAAGTGCAAAAAAACTCAGCCCTTTGAGGATAAAAAGGAAATGAATCCATTTTATTTGCTCTTGAGGGGAAACATAAAGGAATATTTCAACCCAAGAAAAAGTTTTAAATGGTATCTGGGAAAAATCACGCCAGGTGAATACTTCTCCATATCGGGCTCGGATTTCAGTAGACTGGGTGTCAAAGGAGAGGTCATGAAGTATAGGCTTGGGATGTAATAATTACTTTTCAGGATACGCCTTCCTGACCAAGTCCGTTTTCCCCTTGAATCTCTTTCTTATCGGCTCGAGCATTTTGTTGACTTCCTTTGCCATTGCCTTTTTCAGATCCTCAGGGTGGAGTTTCCCGGAAACAAAATCCCTTTCCAGGGTTTTATAATCCTTGTAGGAAACGTTCCCTCCGAATTTCTCAGGCCTTTCCACCAGGAATTTCTCTTTCCCGTCCTCTTTCAGGACCATGATCACGTATTCCATGAAGGAGAGCACGCCGTTGTTTTCGGTTTTGCCCGCGGGGCAGAATGCCCCCATTATCTTTTTCTCCACAACATCCGGGGAATCAAGCATGTCAACCTTGGATTTCTCCTCCGAGGCGGACATCTTTTCTCCCCGCAAACCAGGCAACATGGGCGTCATAACCTCAACCCGCTTTTTGTAGCCAAGCTGCGGGAGGACTTCCCTGGCGAAGGCCAGGATCTTCCTCTGGTCATGCCCTCCGTACTGGACATCAGCCTCAAGGTAAACCTCGTCCAAAGCCTGCAGTATCGGGTAAATGAAACCGCTCAGTTTGGGATCCTTACCGAACCGGACAACATCCGAGGCCGCGCGCTTGCATCGGGCGAAGGTGTTCAGGGCGGAAAGCTTGTACACGTCCAAGCTGTACTTCGGGTCGAGCTCGAAGTCCCTTCCCTTGACGAATTCGAGCTTGCTCCTGTCAACCCCTATTGAATCGAGCATGCCGGAGATAACCTCGATGTAGTATTTCATCCTAGTGTCCAGCAGTTCAAAGGGCGTTTTCTG
>JAZGEG010000108.1:0-6752 GCA_036478655.1 Candidatus Aenigmatarchaeota archaeon
AATCGAACCTCCACAGGATGGTTTTGTTCGAGAGGAAGGACATAGGGAAGTCGAAAGCTTTCGTGCTGAAGGAAAAACTGGAGGATATAAACCCCGAGTGCAGGGTTCAGGACATGACAGAAAATCTGAACAATAGCAACAAGATAAAACTTCTGGCGGGTTTTGACGTGGTTGTCGACTGCACGGACAACACGGATTCCCGATATGTGATAAACAAGTTCTGCGTGAAGAGCGAAAAACCCTGGGTTTACGGCAGCGCTATCAAGGACGAGGGGATTTCCTCCACGTTTGCCCCCTCAGGGAAACCCTGTTTCTCGTGTTTATACCCGAGAAAACCAAAACCGGGTTCGATCCCGGTGTGCAACGTTGAAGGCGTGGTGTCCCCGATTGTGGGGATGGTCGCTTCCTGGGAAGTTATGGAAGTCATTAAAATTCTGACCGGAATTTCCGAGCCGAACTATTCGAAACTGTTAAGGATAACGCTGAAAAAACCAAAATTCGAGTTTTTAAATTTCAAGGCGAAAAAGGATTGCGAGGTATGCGCATGAAAAACGTGATAATCATAAAATACGGGGAGCTCTGGCTGAAATCCGAGCCCGTGCGGAAGCGGTTCGTGAAAAGGCTGGCGGAGAATATAAGCAGAATGCTCAAGGCGGACAAAGTCACGAATTTCAAGCTCATCCGCCTTCGCGACATGCTTATCCTGGAAACGAAAAGCAAGAAAGCGATCGAAGTCCTGAAAAGGGTTTTCGGAATTTCCTGGTTCGGTAAAGCTGAAGAAACGGAACCGGACATGAAATCAATAGAGAAGGCCGCGCTCGGGATCGCGGAAAGAATAAAACCGGACGAAACCTTCGCGATCCGCGCGAGCAGGAGCGACAAGTCTGCGAAATTCACCAGCAAGTGCATCGAGGAAAGGATAGGGGGCAAGATAGAAAGGAAAGTCAACCTTTCGGATCCCGACTTCACCATATTCATAGAGATTAAGAAAGAAAAGGCGTATGTTTATCCCGAGAAGATAAAAGGCCTCGGAGGCCTGCCTTACGGCGTTAGCGGAAGGGTCCTGTCGCTCATTTCAGGCGGTTTCGATTCACCAGTCGCCAGCTGGCTCATGATGAAGAGGGGTTGCGAAGTCAATTTCGTTTATTTCCACCCAGAGGTCTTCACCGGAAGGAAAACCCTGGAAAAGGTAAAGGAAACGGTTAAAAAACTGGGGGAATATTCACCGGGAAGTGTGAATTTCTACGCCGTCCCCTTCAGTGAAATACAGACATCCGTAATCGAGAAATGCGAGAGGAGAATGACGTGCGTTCTTTGCCGGCGTTCAATGTACAGGACAGCACAGACCCTCGCGAGTAAAATAGGGGGCAAGGCTCTGGTTACCGGAGAGAATCTTGCACAAGTGGCTTCCCAAACGCTGGATAATCTTTTCGTGGAAAGTGATGTTCTGGAAATCCCGATATTCAGACCGCTGATAGGGATGGATAAAGAAGAAGTGATAGTCCTTTCCAAGAAAATAGGAACCCATGACCTTTCAATAGGGATGGGATGTTGCTCGCTCTCTCCGAAAAAGCCTTCAACTAAAGCTAGACTGAACAACATTCTGGCTGAGGAAAAAAGGATAAAGGAACTTGATAAATTAATCAGAAAAGCGGTTGAAAATTCAGAGAGGATGGTGGTGTAGTGTATTACACGTTCAAGATGTGCAAGGCAGGAGGATTCGAGGTTATTCCAAAGGGGAATGTCAATCTGGATTTGTTGAAACTCGCTGAAAAATTCGAAAATGTGAAAGTGAAGACGAAGGTGATACTCGTTGTTGAAATCAACGGGGCCAGAGCAAGCATTTACCCTTCGGGAAAAATTCTGCTTCATGACTGTGATGAGGACAAAGCCCATGAAATAGTAACAGCACTTTACGGGATGATCAAGAGTGTGGTGATGAAATGAATAGTTCGCTTTTCATAGGAAGGTTCCAGCCCTTCCACAACGGGCACCTGAAGGTTATAAAAGACATCATGGAAGATTCCGAAAGCATAACGATAGTGGTATGCGGGCCTGAAAAACCTAACGAAAAGAACCCCTTCTCCTTCGAGGAGAGGGAGGAGATGTTAAAGAAAGTCCTCGATAATGAAGGGATTGATCACGAAATACACGAAATCCCTGACGTGAATGATGACGATGAATGGAGCGGAAGGGTCAAAAAACTGGGGAAATTCGACCTCGCATATTCAAGGAACCCCTGGACGATCCGGTGCCTGAAAAAGATCGGGATCCCTGTAAAGAAACACAAATTCTATGAGAGATGGAAAAACTGCGGAAGGGAGATAAGGGAGAGGATCCTGGAAAAAAAGGAATGGAAAAACCTCGTCCCTGAAGAGGTTTATGAATACGTCAAGAAAATAAATGGCGAGGAAAGGATAAGAAAGCTGAATAAATTATTGTAAGCCGCGATCCTTTCTTATTACTGTAAGCAATGGCCCTACATCTGTATTTCTATATTTGTCATCGATTTTATTCGCAAGTTCATATTTTCTAAGAAACAGTGCATGATCGTATAAACTTGCTATTTTTTTCATTTCCTTTTCCGTTAGCCTTTCTGTCTCACTCACAATAATTCGTTATCCATTAATTTTAAATAACTATTTTCCTCTATGACTTGAGCCTAGATTCCCATTCTTGTCTATCTCGCGGTTTCGGATCCTTGTCGAGGAGATCGGCTGTTTATCCTTCGAAAGAACCATCTTGGTCTTGACTATCCCCAGGGGTTTCAGGCCGAAGTCCTCCCTCAGGATGTTTATTCCTCTCGCTCCAGGAACAGTTCTCTCGCTGACCACTATAGCCTCTATCCCCTTCGCTTTGTCAAGAACCTCATCACTGAAAAACCTGTCAAGTTTCGTTATTTCATACCGCTTTCGGGGGATTTTATCAGAACTCAGGAATTTCACGAGGTTCTTTTTCCTCTCCTCAAAACCCTTCACTCCACTCTTCCTCTTCCTAAGGATATAATCATCGCTCGTTATCCCTATGTAGCAGAATTCAGCCACGGAGAACGCTTTCTTTATCAGCGCCTCGTGCCCTTTGTGGAGAGGGATATCGAACGTCCCTCCGAAGCAGGCCTTCTTGTACACGTATCGCATAAGAATAGATTAAAAAAGTATATTTATTAAATTTGAACACTGGTGTCATATCCTCACTTTTCATGCTTCGGAGCGAGAGCAGGATTTGCTTCTGAACCACCATTGAAGACACGGCTCAATTCTATATCATCTTGCAGAAGCGTCACTGGACCTTCATATTCGATCCAGTCTTTGACAGCACTTACAACACTGTCCTTTGAATCATCTGGTATTTCCTTAACCCACCTGTTATAATTATCCAGACCTTTTATCTTTTTTACATTTGCTGGAATTCTTCCTGCACTTAACCCCTGTATTTGCAGGCTGTCAGGAAAATATCTTAGCAACAAATACTTATTGCCTAACACCATTCCCTTAAATTCATTTTTCCTCCCATCAAAATAAACTGGGATTTTTTCCGAATCGGGCATACTGATCACTTTTATATGTGATACAAAATCTTATAAACTTTTATTATCCCAAAACAACTTAAAATCAAGCCTAAATTTAAGAGGTGATTTCATGAAAATCACGTGGTTGGGGCATGCGACTTTCAAGATCGAGACCTCGGGGAAAACAATATACATAGACCCTTACGTTCTCCCAAAAGGTTCCCCGTTGGCTGACATAATTCTCGTAACGCATGACCACTATGACCACTGCGACTCTTCCAAAGTGAACGAGGTCAAGAGCGATGCGACCCAGATCGTGACAACGGAAAAGTCAGCGGGAAAACTCGAAGGGAACATCAAAACAGTGAAGGCAGGGGATTCCCTCGAAATCGAAGGCATTCGTATTCGCGCGGTTCCCGCGTATAATACAGACAAGCCCTTCCACCCGAAAGGCGATGGTGTGGGTTTCATAATAGAATCCGAAGGGAAGCAGGTATACCATACGGGTGACACGGATTACATTCCTGAGATGGGTTCCCTCCAGGGGTTAACAGCAATCCTGGTCCCGATCGGAGGGACGTACACCATGGACATTGAACAAGCGAAAGAAGCAATCCTGGCAATGAGGCCCAGGATTGCGGTACCCATGCATTACAACTTCCTCGAGGGCTTGCGGGCGAACGCAAACGAATTCAAGGAGAAAGTCGAATCCAAGGGAGAAACCAAGGTCGAGATCCTGGAAGGAAGGGAACTGGAGATCTAAATCTGCCAGAACATGTTTAAACTGATATCGTTAGACAAACCGGTCTGTTCAAGCGAAAAGCTAATTAAGTTACTATGCCATATAGTATTAATAATATATCTATGCAGGTGTTGTTATGGTAAAGTTTCGAATAAAGATTGAGAACGTTGTATCCTTTGCTGTCCTGGGCAGGAGAATAGTCCTCAACGAACTCGTGAAGAAGATGAAAAATACAGAATACTTCCCTGAGCGGTTCCCAGGTGTTGTATACAGAATTCCCGACCCCAAGACGGCGTCGCTCATTTTCTCTTCGGGCAAGATAGTCTGCACAGGAGCTAAGAGCCCATCTTTATCTAAAGAGGCGATGAAAAAAATAGTCGATGACATAAGGAAAACCGGAATCTCCATGCCGAATAAATTCAATATCAGTATCGAAAACATCGTGGCATCGGCAAAGATAGAAGTGAAACCGAAAATCATGCTTGAGGAAATAGCGATATCGCTTGAAGAGGTCGAATACGAACCCGAGCAGTTTCCAGGTCTTGTTTACAGGTTGAAAAGTCCTAGAACGGCTTTCCTACTTTTCGGTTCTGGAAAGATAATCTGCACGGGTGGAAGAAACCTCGAAGACATAAACCTCGCTCTTAACAAATTCAAGAAAAGCCTTGAAGGGATCGGACTTGAGGTAAATCACGTAAACTGAAAATCGGAATTTACATGAAGAACATATTAAAACTCTTCCAATAACCCGGGCTCCATGCAAGGCTGTGAAATGATTTCTACAAAACCGTTCAAACATAACTTCTTATTCCAAACAGCCAAAAATCTAAAATGAGAACTCGAAATCAATGGATTGTTGTGATTGTGGTGATCCTGTTTCTTGACTTCACTGCAGTCCATCTATCCAACGTAACGGGAAACGTCGTATCCAGCGAAAGCCGACCTTTCACGGTTTCCGAGGTTTTTGATAACGTTCTTCTTGAGGAGGACGTTTTTGTCAAAGGGGAGGTAACGAAAGTTCTGGATGACCACACCTCTGAAAAAGGCTTCATTTATCAAGAGTTCATGATCTCAGACGGGGAGAAAAGCATAAAGGTGTTCTGTTCTGTCAAATACGGGAGAGCGGATGTTTCCGAAGGGGACGAAATCGTCTTTGACGGGGAATTCAAGAAATACTACAACCAATACGAGATATACGGTTTTTGCTCTGAAATCCGGGAAGGATAAAAAGTATTTAAAGCCGGACTTGAAATAAGATTATTATGATAGATACAGAGCTTCTCACGCAGATTCTGGAGAATGAGTGGGCTGTCAAGATCATATGGATAGTCATTACCTTGGTGGCCGCGAAGATCGCAATCAAACTGTTTTCCCCCATCATTAAGAAGTTCGATGAGATGGTGGGGAAGGTCGAGTGGTCCGATCAGACGCACAAGCTAATAGAAAGAACGATAAAGTACGGGATATGGATTGCCGCAGTTCTCGTTATCCTCGAAATCCTTGGATTGCAGGGAGCGATAATGACGGCTCTTGCAGGAGCGGGTGTTGCAGGGATAGCGATAGGTTTCGCAGCGAAAGATACGTTATCGAACTTCATTTCCGGTATTTTCCTCTATATTGACAGGACGTTCAAGATAGGGGACACGGTCGAGATAGGCGGGAAGGTAGGAAAGGTTGTTGACATACATTTGAGAAAAACCGTTATAAAGGGGTTTGACAACAAGCTCATAACAATCCCGAATTCCAAAACAGCGGAATCCATGGTCATAAACTACTCCAGGGAGCCTACAAGGAGGGTTCAAGTCCCGATAGGGATCGCATACGAGGCTAATCTAGCGAAGGCGGAGAAGATAATTCTGGATATTGTAAAGAAGGACAAGGATTTCCTGGACGACCCCAAGCCCGCGGTCGTTGTAACGGGATTCGGTGATTTCTCGGTTGATTTGCAGGTAAGGGCATGGATAGAGAACAAGGACTTCCTCGACAAGAAAGTCAAGCTCATGAAAGAGATAAAGCTGGCCTTTGATAAGCAGGGAATCGAAATCCCCTACCCCAAGAGGGTCATGGTAAAGCAGAAATAGCAAAACACAGTTTTTAATTTTGACGTTAAATTTTTAGCATGAGTTTCGAGTTTGACAGGGATTTCGAGATCGAACTTTCTGATTTCAGAATGAAGGAGAGAACAATAGCGTACAGAATATGGGAGCTGGGATTCGGAGGCAGCATAGAGTCTAGACCGGTAATGGTCAAAGGAATTTTATATTTTGGTGCTGCTGATTACAACATATATGCGGTTGATTCAAAAACAGGTAAAGAAATCTGGCGTTTCAAGACAGGTGGTACCTTTGTTAACACTTCCCCCCTGATTATTGATAACGTCCTATACATCTCCAATTATGAAGGTTACCTTTACGCTATCGATATCAATTCTAGAAAGCTTATCTGGAGATTCAAAGTAGGTGATAAATGCTGGGCCTCGCCTTCTTATCATGAAGGGATAAT
>JAZGEG010000109.1:0-5738 GCA_036478655.1 Candidatus Aenigmatarchaeota archaeon
AAAGAAAAAAGAGGGGAGGAAACAGGTGTACAGCATAACTCCCAAAGGGAAGGAACTGCTCAAAAAAGCGGTGGATTTCTATTTGGAACGAACAAAACTGCTCAAATAAAACTGCACAGAATTTATTTAAGTTTAAACTACAAGAATTTTGTATCGAGGTGTTCTGATGGAAAAAGGGACTTTGAGATTGAAAGTAGGGCTCGCGGAGATGCTGAAAGGCGGGGTTATAATGGATGTCGTCAATGTTAAACAGGCTAAGATCGCTGAAAAGGCAGGGGCGGTTTCCGTAATGGTTCTTGAAAGGGTTCCTGCTGACATAAGGAAAGCCGGGGGCGTCGCCAGGATGGCGGACCCCATGAAGATAAAGGACGTGATGAAGGAGGTCTCAATCCCTGTTATGGCGAAGGTGCGAATCGGTCACTTCGCTGAGGCCCAGATACTCGAATCCATTGGAGTGGATTACATAGACGAAAGCGAGGTTCTTAGCCCAGCTGATTGTGAAGCGCATATCGAGAAGTTCAAATTCAAAACCCCGTTCGTTTGCGGCGCGAAAAGCCTGGGAGAAGCGCTCAGGAGAATCTCGGAAGGCGCCGCTCTCATACGGACGAAGGGCGAGCCCGGGACAGGGAACATAATCGAGGCGGTCAGGCACATGAAATTGGTTAATTCCGAGCTCAAACGAATGACCACACTAAGAAAACATCACCTCAGGAAAGAAGCGAAAGTAATGAGTGTTCCTTTTGAGGTGGTCAAGCTTGTTTCCAAAACAGGGAAGATCCCTGTCCCTAATTTCGCAGCGGGCGGGATCGCAACCCCGGCTGATGCCTCTCTGATGATGCAGCTAGGGGCGGAATCCGTGTTTGTGGGTTCAGGGATATACAAGTCCACCGACCCGCTCAGGCGTGCGAAGGCGATAGTAGATGCTGTTACGTATTTTGACAAGCCGGATGTAGTGGCGAAAGTATCGAGCGGGTTAGGAGAGGCGATGAGGGGAATAGATATTTCTACAATGGATGAAAAGGATTACATGCAGACAAGGAGCAAGTAAACCATGATTCTGGGTATTCTTGGTATTCAGGGCGATTTCGATGCCCACAGGACGATGGCGGAGAAGTTGGGGGTGAAAACCATCATAGTGAGGAACCTTGAGGATTTCGAAAAAATCCATGGCCTGATAATACCTGGAGGCGAGAGCACGACTATCATGAAGCTCCTTTCCAGGTACAATCTGATCAGATCACTGAAAAAATTCCACAGGGAAGGCAAACCGATTTTCGGGACGTGCGCCGGCATGATCCTCCTGGCGAAAAAAATCGATAACCGCCCGGAGCAGTTCAGCTTCGGTTTCATCGACATCTCCGTGAAAAGAAACGCCTACGGGAGGCAGATAGACAGCTTTGAGGAGGATGTTTCTATCCCCGCACTCGGGAAGAAGCCGTTCCGTGGGGTGTTCATTCGAGCGCCAAAAATCTCAAGGGTAGGGAAGAATGTCGAGACCCTTGCAAAACACGATTCGGATCAAATCCTTGTCAGGGAGGGAAACGTTCTGGCCGGATCCTTCCACCCTGAACTCACCAAAGACACGAGAATATACGAGTATTTTCTTGGAATGGTGGGAAAGCGAAAAGAGAATTAATTCTTGCTTTTTATTGTAGGATACCCGTTCAGCCTTATGGCGAGATCAACTGCGTCTCCTCCTGATTTAATCATTTCAACTAACGCCATACCGCTGAGGTAGATTTCATTTATAATTCTTTTCTGATGCGTTCCTTGTGTATACCCAATTCCTCCCCCTTTCGCGACTATCTTATCGTCGTATAGCAAATTATTCCAAGGAAGCGGCGTGAGTGTTTCAAGGATATAAAATGTATCAAATTCATTTTCCATGGAAAGTGAATCGACAAAAGATGAAAATCCCCGTCTCCTTATTTCCAATTTATAAGGCGGCATGATGGATTCTAATATTTCACTTTCGCTGGCTTTAATGTTCAACCTTTCTTCCTTCACTAACCAATTAATCATTTCCTGTGAATTATGCCACCCATCTATACCCCCACCTTCTGGGTGGTCTATGAATAAACGGAATATGCCTTCAGCAGTAGTGTACCGTCCTTTTAGTTTCTCAAGAAACTCCCTATCTTTTTTGTCATTCAGAAGCTGTATATATAACTTTTCATTAATTTCAACCCTTCCCACTTCAACGACGTTTTTTGGTTTTCCGGCCATTTTCAGAATTTGATAGTAAGTTTTTTAAGACTAAACCTTCACGGTCCTTCTGCTCCTCATTAAATAGAACGCCGAAACTGCAAGAATAATCCCGAATATCACGAATCCCAGGATGTGCATATAAGGAAGCTGGGGAGGCAATGCCTGGATTGTTTCGGGGGCTCCAACAGCCTTTTCAGCCACCATATCTGCCCCTTCCCCTGCAAACGTGGGTGCAGCGGCATAGAAGGAAACGAACGAGCTTCTCAGTAAATCGTAGCCAACTACCAAGATCCCGAGAGCTGAAATCCCGAGCATTATCCATATCTTCTTGTCTTCCGGGTGGAGTATATCTTTCCCCTTCACCGTGAGCTCGTAATACTTCCACTTGTGACCCTCATCCATCTGCTCGATCAGGCCCACGGAAACCAGGTTGTCCAGATGTTCCTTAACCGTGGAAACTGACATCCCGAGCTGCTTTGAGAGCTCGCTCAGGGTTTTCCTCCGCATGTCGAGCGATTTAAGGATATCAATCCTCGTCTTAGAGGCGAGGGTTTTGAACACCTCTTTATCCAGCGTGATCTTCTCCTCTGTCATTCCCTTCACCCTAACATCGCTGCCTGCGAATATCCAATCCCGAAAAACGTCAATACAAATATCACTAAAAGAACGATCCCGACAGCAACCAACTTATTCAAAATACCACCTTCTAATTTATAATTCCGATCGCTCTTTTTAATACCTTTCCATTTCTTTCGGTTTTGGCCGAAAAACTCTCTCATTAGAAACTGTAGTCCGCTTCACTGAAAACCTTTTCGCATATTGAGCATGGGTTTTTGTCATATATATTCTCTTCTTCGGGTCTGAAAACGCCAAGTTTCTTTGCAGCTTCTTTCAGGCCCTCACGCATCAAAGTCCCCATGATATCGTCATTCTCTGCCTTTCCGATTAAATGATCTATTGGGTACTCAGCAGCTGAACCGATTGTCGGAGTCGCTTCCCAACAACACAAGTAAACATTTGCATCCGGATCGATTGAGATTTCTCTCTCCTCGCCGAGATAAAAAGACATACTGCACATGGAACTCGTTCTCAATTCCCCTTTATCTAATTTTTTCGCTCTTCCGAATGGCAGTACCTTCTCGTCATAAACAGGACCGGTTTCTATCTTCATTCTAATTTCATCACCAAGCGAATCTAATGCTTGCTCTAAATGAGAATCTTTCCAAGACCCTATTTTATCCCTATCAACCCCTTTCTTTCTGTGGTGTTTAGTGTAACCTGTAAAAATTATACTATGTACGCCCAATTTAAAAATTTCTTCCAAAGTATCGCGAACATGTTTTTCAGATGTGCACCAGTACCCGCTAGTTTGTAAACTTGTTGTAAAAGGTTCTGAAAATTTACCGTTATTATTGATTTTATTCAAACGATGCAGCATGGGAATTAAGGTTCTCCTGACAGAAAATGGCTCCCCTCCCGTCACCACCACAAAATCCGTCTTACTGGGTAAATTTCCTGAAACCTGATTTATTTCGTACATGCCCATAGTCTTTCCATTATGATTTGAACTGTATGCGCAGTGATCGCATTCCACTGGGCAGTGGTCAGTAAACCGTAAAAATGCTCTATACATATGTATAATCTATCTATCTTGGATATTTAAATTTTTTACTATCTAATAATGGTTAAATTCATACATAAAAGACCATTACTCTTCCCTTTTCTTGTAGTGGAAGGGAAGCGCGTAATGGTAGACAGCGGCGCCTAAAACCATAGTTATCCAGGTGACTATCCATCCAGTATTAAATAATTAAACTGGTCTGTTACCTTTCGCAGTGGTTTCGCGTGTTTCTCAAGGAATTTACCGTAATCCTTCCTGTTAGAGATGCGAACCTCGTTGTTTTTGAGAAGTTCAATCACCTCTCTGATCTCATACGCCTTCTGGTCGAGAAAGATCCCCTGCCTCTTGAAGAAGTTGTACAGGGTTTTCAGTTCAGGCTGGGTGTAGAAGATAACCGCCTTCTTGTTGTTTATACCAAGGAGTTTCGTGAGAGAACCCTTTTTCGTTCGAAATCCGAGCCTTTTCGCGACCTTTTCCAGGACATCGAAATTTATGGTGTATTCGTTATGTCCGTAAACCCTGATCCTCTGGGGGGTTTTTGAGGAGTGTTCACAAATGAATATCTTCCCGCCTTCTTTTAGAAGACCTTTCGCCTTTTCAAGGAATTTGACCGCACCGTAATTGAAATTTTTGATTTCAGAAAGGCCAAGCCTGTAAAACTTCGCCAGGGAAACCGCATCATAATACGTTTCCTTGTCCTCCTCGCCCACCTGGGGTTTTTCGAAAGCCATGTTCACGATTGTCGGGAAGTCCGCAAGAACCTCATTGCATATTATGAGATCGAATTTTTCCCTTATTTTCATTTTGAGGAAATCCCCGTGAGTGAAGGAGTATTCGCTTCCCCTGAACCTGGATTTCAAGTGGTTTATGAAATCGATTGATATGTCAATGAAGCTGTAATGAAAGCTTTTGAGCCCGCTGCAGATACTCTCGGCAAGATCCCCCAAACCAGGTCCCACCTCCAGTATCCGCGGGTTTTTGGGGATTTTTAGGTTCCCGGCAAGTATTTTCCCGAAGGGGAGGCGGGAGCTTGTGAAGGAATTAGCGGACTTCAGAATGTGAGAAATGGTGAGTTCATTATCGATCCCTTCGCGCACGTCACGTATGTTTTTGTAGTAATTCTCCGTCCTGTTAACGAAAACCCTGGTCATAATTTATTTAATGATGATTAAGAGACTAAAAAGATTATACGATTCAAAATTAAAAAAGGGTTTCTGTTTAGCCAATCAACATTCCCATAGCAGTAAAGTAGATGTTGAGTATCACGAATATCGCTCCCACGATAATACCTATTATGGATTTAACTTTTCTACATTTTGAGCAAATAAACGCCTGTTCGAACTTACCGCCACCTCTACTTCTTGGCCCGCCTAACTTCTCCAAGCGATGAAATCCGAATAGGCATTTCAGGTTCATGGTTTAGAATTCGAAGGGAGTTTTAAATTGGTGTGTTTATTAATTTCTTACCTTTAGATCGAAATAAACTGAATTGCCTAACCAACTAGAATCCCCGACATAATCCTCAGAAAAACCCCTAAAAAGGTTAGTATTAATCCAAACACCAACATCGAGCTTGCCTTATGAGGATCTCTGTTCTTATTGACAGCCCATGCTATTAAGCCACCCACAATACCAAAAAATATAGGAAGAAGATACCACCAGTTCGAAACCCTTTGTTTTTCTGAGGATTCCATACTTCATAATTCGAAAGGGGATATATATGGTTGTGTTTAAACGTGGAATTCGAACTTTGGTTTAAAAGGCTGTGCTTGAACGCATAAAAACTTTCTAATTCTAAATAAGCCCGTACATAGGATTACAAAAGAACTTATATGAAAAAACACAATATTTATTCATGCCTTATATTAAAAAACATTTCACTTGTATATTATTTATCTTAATTGTATTG
>JAZGEG010000110.1:0-5232 GCA_036478655.1 Candidatus Aenigmatarchaeota archaeon
CCGCGCAACCTCCTGGAACTTCATCTACAATTACAACTCTTGGCATCGGGGGGGATGCCATTGTCAGGGAACCCAGAATGGAAATATCAATGCCGGGAAGGATAGACCTCACAAAAGGCGAGTCTTACAGCCTCACTGTAAACATCACCAATCCTGTGAAAAAAACTAACCTCACGAACATTGTTCTGCAAACCAGCGGCTATCCGGAAACTCTGATAAAAAAAACACCTTACATGATCACAAACATTGCCCCTGACCAGACTAAAAGTTTTGCATTGGAAATCAGCGTTCCGCCTTATATTGAGGGAAAGGATTATATTGTAACCGTCACCGCCACAGGAACGGGGACCGGACTGGGGAGTTTTAGTGAAACAAAATCCATAGAAAGTTCCGGGAAGATAGTATTCGCAGTCCACGGAGTGGTGGAGAATGAAAGCCTGTGGGTGATAAAGGACGCTGAGCTCGCCTTGGAAGAAATGGAGGAATCGGATTTCGCTTTCCTCATGCTCAATGGTTATCTGGAAAATGCCAAAAAGGCATATTCAGAACTTGATTTCGACAAGGCGAAAGAGCTCGCGCAAAACGTTGTTGAACTGAAAGAAAAGGCTTTCAGGATTTTCTCGCTGTCCGGGCAACTCGAAAAGGATATAGAAGACGCCAGAAAGTATGGGATATGGGCGGAAGAAGCTGAAGAGATGCTTGATCTGGTGAAATCCGCCTTCCAGAGAGGGGATTACAAGAGGGCTGAAGAGAGGATAACGGCAGCGGTAACAGCGTACCAGCTGGAAACCAAAAATATCCTCCCATTGTTGAAGTTTTTATATGAATACTGGTCCTTGATTTCGCTTTCTATTATTTTGATCGTAATATCCTCTCTTTTCATGAAAAAAAGGCTGAAAATAAGGTCCCTGGAGAAAAATATGAAGGAATCAAAGAATAAGGAAATTGCAGTAAAGGGTCTGATAAAGAACCTTCAGGATGAGTATTTCAAAAAGCATAGAATTTCGAAACTGGACTATGACATGAGGAAACAAAACTACGAAAAGAGGCTTGCTAAAATCAGTTCGCAGGAGTTGAGACTTGCCACGAAGATTATCTTGATGAAAGGCAGAAACGAGAGGGAGTCTCTGCTCAAAGGAAAGAACAGCATAGAAGAAAGGCTGAAGGGAGCGCAGCATAACTATTTCGAACTGGGGAAAATAGGCAAGGACGAATATGAGGAAGTGGTGAAAGAGCTACAGAAAGAGCTTGCGGAAATAGAAAGGCAACTGAAGAAGATTGAAAAACCAAAACAATCCAAGGCTATGCTGGGGTTTTTGGTTTTGCTGGTCTTTCTGGTGGTTTTTCCCTCCATTTCCGGAGCACTGGACGCCACAAGAGAGGATGTCACGGCCGCTATAAAGGAGGCCGAAAAAGTCACGGAGGAAATGAAAAATCTTGGTTTTGGGACAGGATACGCCAACCATACCATTGAAGAAGCGGAACTTCTCCTTTCCAGGGGGGAATATGATTCGGCTTTGACAATGGCAAGGTACGTTTCAGTTATAAAAGAGAAAGCCATGGTTGTTTACGAAATGATAGATGATGTTGAGATGAAAGTATATGATCTTTCTTCGCAGGGCCATAACGTCTCAGAGTCCAGGAAGCTGTTCAGTGAAGGCGCGGGAGAGTTTGAAAAGGAGAATTACGAAGGGGCTGAAGAATTGCTCAACCAGGCAATGAATTTGTTGGATAAAATTGAAGCAGAGGCCGCGCTCTCCAGGGCTGCGGGAGATAATCTCTTAACCGTTCTGATTGAAAGAATTTATGAAAACAGAATGGCTGTATCCTTCGCTGTTATCTTGCTGGTTCTGGTGTCCATCCCCCTTCTGGTTAAAATAAGAAGAATGAAGAAAGCCAGGGGAATCAGAAACCTGGAAAGGGAAGTCGAAAGCATAAAAAAATCAATGAAACATCTGCAGGAGGATTATTTTCGCAAGAGGAGCCTGAGCAAAAAGGATTATGATACGAGGATGGAAAAATACAGGCATAAACTAGGTCTGGATATGGAAAAACTGATTATCGAAAAATCCCGAAAAACAGCCCCCGCCCCCCAAAACGGGAAATGACAGCAATACTGGCGTGAGGGTGCAATACACTAGAATTGAGGTGGTGACGTGATATCGATAATAGGAGCAGGAAAACTGGGAACTAATCTAGCCTATATTCTGGCAGGAAAAGGAACGGATGATATACTCCTGTGTGACATAGTCAAATCCCTTCCCCAAGGGGAGGCCTTGGATTTAATGCAGTCCTACGGTGTCCACCCGGGCATAAAAATCAGGGGGACGAACGAAATCAGGGACATAAAGGGTTCGGAACTGGTCGTGGTGACAGCCGGCCTGGGAAGGAAACCCGGGATGACAAGGCTTGACCTGATGGAGAAGAATTCCGAAATAATCAAGGACATTGCCGGGAAAATCGACGAATATTCGCCCGATTCGGTAATAATCGTTGTCACGAACCCCGTGGATATTATGACATACATTGCCCAGAAAGCTTCAGGCATCCCGAAAGAGAGGGTGATCGGGATGGGGAGCCTGCTGGATTCCTTGAGATTCTCATATTTTGCATCCGAACACCTGAAAGTCCCCAAAAGCGAAATAGAGGCGTTGGTGATAGGCGAACACGGGGAAAACATGTCGCTGCTTTTTTCCCAGTCGTTTTACAAAGGCAAGCCCCTGAGCGAATTGCTTGACATGAAAACCAGGGAAGAAATACTGGATAAGACAATAAAAGGCGGGAAAGAGGTAATAGGCATGAAAGGGGCGACAATCCATGCCCCTGTAAGCGCCATCGCCATGATGGCCGAGTGTGTTCTTGAAGACCAGAGAAAAACCATTCCCGCGTGCTGCTGTCTTAACGGGGAATACGGATACGAGGGTATCTATATAGGGGTTCCTGCCGTTCTTGGGAAGAACGGGGCGGAAAAGATAACAGAACTGGACCTCGAAAAAGAGGAAAAGGAAAGGTTTTCCAGGGGAGCGGAGAAGATAAAGGATATTACGGCATCATGGAAGAACTGATTGATTTTGTGAAACGGGAGATCCAGGAGCGCCCTCAGAAATTCTCTTTCAGGAACTCCGCGACCTGGGGGACGATCGAAAACCCTTCCACGGGATTCTCTATGGTGTCGCTTGCGTGATACTCATCGCACGCTTCCTTTATCATATCCACAGAGTTCTTGCCGGCTATCTCGTTGTGCACGTCAAGTGCGTGCACCACCACGCAGATTATCTTATCGGCGTTCGCCTTTTTCGCCTTCTTTATTGCACGCATGAGCGTCCCGCCCGAGGAGGCGATGTCATCAAAGAATATTATTTCCTTTCCGGTCAAACCGGGCATCTCGCCGGACGTCTTTACCTTCCCTGTTTCCCTGTCCCTCTCCTT
Organism: Candidatus Aenigmatarchaeota archaeon; assembly: GCA_036478655.1. GTDB lineage: Archaea > Aenigmatarchaeota > Aenigmatarchaeia > QMZP01 > QMZT01 > JAZGEG01. The sequence continues at coordinate 3,430 of JAZGEG010000110.1, forward strand.
TTTCAGTGCGAGCACCTCCCCTCCTATGGCTTCCGCTATTTTTTCCACGCTGCCCTTGGATGTCATGTCCGGGGCAGCTACAACCGGGTTCTTGAACTTCCTGGTCTTCAGGAAATCTATCGCCCCACGCGTCCCGTCTATGTTATAGAACTTCTTGTCTATCCAGCCCTCCTCCCGCTTGTCATGGTTCGTCACGCTCACTATGAGGTTGCACTTGTCTTCCAGTATCTTCCTGAATATATTCACAGAAACCACCTCGCCTGGAAGGAACTCCTTGTCCTGCCTGGAATAGGGCATGTACGGGAGGAAGAGGCCGATCTTCTTCGCGCCGACCTCTGCGAGCCTGAAGAGGACAAGCAATGACTTGGTGAGCAGCCTGTCCTGGCTCAGGCCCGGTGTCCTGCCCCTTGAGACGAAAATGACCTTCCTGCCTTTCAGCTTATCCGGTTCCATGATCCGCAGATAATACTCGCCGTCAGGGAACTTCTTGGTCTCGAGCTTCGCAAACCCCGCGCCAATATGTTTTGCCACGCCTTCTGCGAATTCATCATTCCCCAAAACTATCATGAAGTAATCTTGTCAGGATGATATAAAAATTTTAATCAGTGGCGCTAATTATTAATGGGGGATCAAATGCCTGTCAGGTACTGCAAAAACTGCATATGGGGTTTTGTTTCAGCGAAACCGGAAACCGATGGAATCGAATGTACGAACCCCGAGCTGGAGAATGTCCAGAAGGGGAGCGTCATGCCGTTAAACGCCAAGGCCTGCCCTTTGTACAAGCCTCTCGGAAAGAAGAAGAGGAAGAAATGAAAACTTCCCGTTCTTGCAGTTAACACTACTGCTATTTAAAATTTACATGCATATTCTCTAAAGTGAAATAGATGGGGAATTACATTGCCGGTGTTGATATTGGCGGAACATATGTTACTGCAAGTTTAGCAGACAAGGAAGGTTTCAAATTCAGAGCGCGTCAGTCAGTGTGGTTGTATCCGGGAAAGAGTCCGTATTCGGATAAATATCATACGGATGGCAGAATAATACCCGAGCAAGTCGATTTTTTGATTAAATTTTGCTGTGAAGAGACTAACGTGAAAAAAAAGTCTATAGATGCGGTGGGCATAAGCACGACAAGCCCTTTCAAGAAAAAGAATGGTTACTCTGTAGTTGTTTCTGAAAATCTGTGTGGAGGGATCGATAAAACGGGCAGAGTACCCAACGACTGGACAGAAATACCCCTGGAAGAAGAATTATCAAGAATTTATAAAGGTAGAGAACTGAGAATCGAGAATGATGGTACAGCTACTGTTGTTGCTGAAAGGCTTTTCGGAGCAGCCAACGGAAATGAAAACATTGTTTACCTTGGATGGGGTACAGGAATAGCCTGTGGTGCTTGGGTTTCTGGAGTCGATAAAAAAGGCAAAAAATCATCTTACCTCTTAACCGGAAAGGATGGGAATGCCCTCGAAATAGGTCACATCGCTATTGCTGATGGACCCTTATGTGAATGCGGAGGTTACGGGCATATGCAAACACTGTGTTCAGGAGAGGCTATTGCAAGGGATTACGGAAAGAGTACAAAAGAGGCATTTGAAGCTTACAATGAAGGTGATAAAAGAGCGAAAGAAGTGGTACACAAAGCTGCTGACAATTTCGCAAAGGGTCTTGCCACCTTAAATGCTACATTTGACAATAAGGTGTTCGTCATAGGTGGAGGCGTGTTCGTTAAGAACGAGGAAATTTTATTACCTTTGATAAAAAAGGGATTCCGTGAATATTCAATGCACGTTTTATCAGAAGAAG
>JAZGEG010000111.1:0-2517 GCA_036478655.1 Candidatus Aenigmatarchaeota archaeon
CCTGCAAACCTTCGCTAACGGGTGATTCTTTATTATCTTCCCGGAATTCCCGGCATCCACGGCAGGATAATCCGCGATTATTACGTTCGAGTTTCTCGGGAGGTTTTTCAGAACGTAGCGGAGGACGTCCGGGTGCGTGGTCGTGGGATACAATTCATGAGAAACGATGTTCGGCTTCACGAATATTTCCTTTTTCCCCTTCAATTCTTTCATGAACTTGAGTGTAATCCCCTCGGCAAAGCGCATGCGGTTGTCCGTGACCTGGTAGAAAATCTCCGAAACCATATTTAGTGTTAATTTCTTATTTTATAACTATGGATTCCTTTCCTGGCCAGGCTCTGAAAAAATGTTAAAAATAACTGAAAGGTAGTGAAATTAAAGCTTATAAACCTTTCTCTGTTATACTAAACGTATGTCTGCATTTAAGAAAAATTTTATAATTGAAACAGAAAATCGTATCACACCAGCCGGAGAATTGGGAGGACCTTACGCCATTTCAGATAACATATTAATTTTTAGCCCTTACATACTTAACGCACGGGAACTTTATCAAAATACACTTGTCGCGCAGCCCTCGAATCTTTTCCAGGAGTCCAACAGCTCTGGAAGATTAAAGGTGCCATTTTCAAAGATCAATTATCTTTTGATGGAGCCTATTCTGGTGCCCAAAGGAACGGAAAGAGTGACCAAAAAATACGTCATCAAATCTAAAGAAGAGGGTAACGGAGTATTCTTTACTGCTGGGGGAAAGGCAAATGGGAATCTTGTTTTGGCAAACACCCACATTGAAACAGACGATGGAAGGAAAATATTGCACTCGGAGATACACGAATTTTCTTATGAATTTAAAGATACGTCGTTCAGCCCGGGGGATACAATCGAGGAAACGGGATTTATAAAAACAACACTTTTCGGCACAAAAGGCGGAGAACACCCTGTACATTTTTTAAATCCAGGCGCAGAAAACGGTGATAAAAGTCTTCCAAAAAGACTACTGAATGTTGTCCTTTCATCAAGTAAGTATGGTAGCGAGGTCCATGTCTTTCCAGATTCTTTCTATTCAGAATTATATAAAAATGAATTGCAAATCAGACCGGTTTTTATTAATGAAACAGAAAAAGAACTTAAGGCCAAGCTAGAAAAGCTCGAAAAAAAAGGGAAAATAAAACTAAGTTAACAGCTGGTTAAAAATTTATAATTTCTCCCCAATTAATACCTTATGAACCCCGTGGTCAGCCAGGTTCTTGAGAAATCAGGGATTTCGAAGCTCAACCCCGTCCAGAAGGAAGCCCTGAAGGCAGGGGTTCTGGAAGGCGAAAGTCTCGTGGTCGCAGCTCCCACAGCGAGCGGGAAGACCCTGATAGCGGAATTCGCCTCGCTTAACATGATTAAAAAGGGAAGGAAGGTCGTTTACATCGTGCCCCTTCGCGCGCTCGCTTCCGAAAAATATCACGAGTTCAAGGAGAAGTATGAACCCCTGGGTGTAAGGGTCGCACTCAGCATTGGTGACCTGGATGCGAGCGATCCGTGGCTCGCGAGGTCCGACCTGATAATCGTCACCTCTGAGAAGTTCGATTCTCTGCTTCGTCACGGGATCCCCTGGATAGACCAGGTCGGCCTGGTCGTGGCGGATGAGATACATCTTTTGAACGATCCGGGCAGGGGCCCTACCCTGGAGGTAACGCTGACGAAACTCAAGACCCTGATAGACCCCCAGATACTCGCGCTTTCCGCGACCATTCGAAACTACGAGGATATAGCGGAATGGCTGGGAGCGAAGGCCATCCGTTCGGATTACAGACCCGTCAAGCTTTACATGGGGGTGTGTTTCGAGAGGGAAATCCACTACCAACCTAAAAAGAAGGCAAAGGAGATAGGAAGTGAATACCCGCCTGATCTTGAGATAGCAAGGGATACGCTGAAAAAGAAAAAGCAAGCCCTTATATTCGTCTCCACCCGAAGGGGCACTGAAGCCCTAGCAGGTAACCTGGGAAGGGTGGTAAGGGACAACCTGAACCCTAACGAAAGGGCGAAGCTCAAAAAAATATCCGGAGGCATTCTGAAAGCTATTGAAAAGCCAACACTTCAGTGTGAAAAGCTTTCCAGCCAGATCCTCGACGGCGTGGCTTTCCATCACGCTGGGCTGGCCAACAAGCAGAGGAAGACAATAGAGGACGGATTTAAGGAGGGAACGATAAAGGTGATAACCGCCACGCCAACTTTGGCGTGGGGGGTAAATTTACCCGCATACAGAGTCGTGATTAGAGATTTGAAACGATTCTCCGGAAGGTTCGGGAGCGACTACATCCCAGCACTCGAAATCCAGCAGATGTCAGGTCGCGCCGGACGTCCGAAATACGACCGGGAAGGGGAGGCGATCCTCATAGCCAAGAGCAAGGGGGAAGCGGAATACGTTTTCGATACGTACATAAACGGCGATCCCGAAGAAATCCAATCGAAACTGGGGGTCGAGCCCGTTCTAAGAATGCATTCTTTAGCATTAATAGCATCCGGAAT
>JAZGEG010000112.1:0-2741 GCA_036478655.1 Candidatus Aenigmatarchaeota archaeon
TTTTTATGGTCTTATTTAAATAATTTAAGAAATAAGTTTAAACATTAAATAGATAATTATAAACATTATTGGTATTGATCCTGCTCGGGTCAAAATTTATTAATAGGTGATTCAATTCTATATTGATAACATGGTGAAAATGGTCAGGAAAGGCGGGGAGAAGAAAGAAAAAATGGTGTTTGATGCCGGGAAAATCAAAAAGGAGATAGATAAGAAAATGAAGGGTCCTGGAAAGAGACCAGAAGCCGGGAAAACCGCTTTTGGAAAAACAATCAAGGGGAGGAGAAGGAAGTTTGTAAAAACAGGGATTGAGGGTTTCGACCAGTTATTCGAACACGGGATCCCGAAGGGCTCAGCCATCATGATAGCTGGCGGGGCGGGATCAGGGAAAACCATATTCTGTTTGCAGATGTTAGCGAACGCCGCGAGGACCGGGGAGAAATGTTTATATTTATCCTTCGAGGAATCCGAGGATAGACTAAGGGAGCACATGGAGGATTTCGGCTGGAATCCGAGTGAGCTTGAAAAATCCAGGAAACTTATGATAAAAAGGATGAGTCCGCATGATGTCGCGAGGTCCGTGGAAGCGCTCCTGGCGAAGGAGAAAGGCGAATTGATGATAGATATCCAGCCTGTAATACTCCCGGAGGGGTTCAAGCCGGACAGGATAGTTATCGATTCTGTGAGCGCGATCGCCTCGAGTTTTGTCGGGAGCGGGACGGGCTACAGGAGTTATATCGACCAGCTGTTTCGTTACTTCGAGAAGCTGGAGGTGACTTCCTTCCTCATCACGGAAACAGAGGAAGTCCCAAAGATATTCAGCCCGACCGGGGTGGAGGAGTTCCTGGCGGACGGGGTTGTGGTTTTTTACAACCTCAGGAAGGGGGATATCCGCGAGAACGCGATAGAGGTCCTGAAACTAAGAGGGGCGAAGCATGAGAAGAAAGTGGTGGCGATGCAGATAATTGATGAAAAGGGGATAGTGGTCTATCCCGAGCAGGAGGTTTTCGGGGGTTTAGATTAATTCCCGGTCGCGTAAGGGATGAAAAACCCATGGTAAAGGTTTGCACCTATTTCTCAAGCTTTACAATTTTCGAACAATTTCCTATAATCTCCCCGTTCTGCAAGACTTCGAAAATTATCTCGTATTCTCCGGGCGATACGCCCGCGCACCCGTAACAGCTGGGCATTTGGAAAGCGAAGGTTTCATTTCCTCTGGGCGGATCAACATCGACTACCTTTTCTCCCTTTACCCTGTAATTCCCACTCCTGTCCTTTATCCCGTAAACCTTGACTGTCAGATTTTCAGCTTTCGTTGAAACCTCGATCGCTGTTGTCAGTTCCATCTCCTCAGAGGAATGGTAAATTTCCTTATCGCTCGAGAGGTTTAAGGTTAATTGTAGAGGCTGAGAAGTTTCGCCTCCTATTGGTCTTTCCATGGGTTTCATGTAGTCCTCTTCCACAAAATCTGTTTTGGGCCTATTTTCATAAGCCAGAAAAACAAGGCTGATTGCAAGGATAATGATCAGGATAATCATCACTTTCATAAGAATCATTGATTATTAAGTTCATAAAACTTCTGCCTGGAAATTATAATACCTTTCGTAACCCCTGATCTCTCAAGTTCTGTCAGGTATTCGCTGCATCTCGTCCTCGAAAGGTTGAGCTTAACGCTCATGTCAGAAGCCGTCAACCGATTGTGTTTGTTCAAAAGTTCTACTATCATCCTCTTCATTTTCATTTTCCTGATACTGTCGGATTTCGACCGACTTAATGGAACTAGCGAATTTTTCAGATCTTCCAGCATTTTTTCAAGAGTTTTCGTATTTTTTGAAATATCGTCAATTCGTTTGTGAACCCCGGAGTTCTGGAGTTCCTCCGCAATTATCTCCCTTATTCTTACCCTCATGATTTTTTCGCGTTCCCCCTTAGCGATTTGTGATAACTCAACAAGGTAATCTTTCTTTCCCTTTCCGACCCTCCTGTATGTCAAGAATTTGAACATGCTATTATATTGTCGATCGACAATTTAAACCTTTCTGTAATGACAATTATTTTATTCTATATATACTTCGACAGTTATGTATACAATTACTGTTGTACATTAATGTACATAACTTGTCATATAGGGACCGGGGTTTATAATTTATGAGTGGGGGTTCTCCTAGAGAACTGATAATAGGTGTTTTGAATAAACACCCCGAGGGCCTGACCATAACCGCTATTTCTGACCTTACGAAACTACACAGGCACACCGTAACGAAATACGTCTACGAGCTCAGGGGAGCGGATCTCATATACGAGAGGGAGATAGGTCCCGCTAGGCTCTGCTACATCAAGGATGGGGTAACGAAAAGGAAGGAAAAGGAGGTAATGAGCCGGCTGAATAACCGCAATATGAAATCAGAGGCTGGTCAAATCCAGGTGCTTGCAGTGGTTCTTTTTCTGGTTCTGGTCCCAGCCGCGATAATAACAGCCCAGAACGTGACCAATTCCTCTGTCGGGCTAGAGGGGATGGCTGTTTCTTTGGATATGGAAATCGATACCAATTCTAGTTTAAACGAAAGTGGCGGGATAGATGGCGGGGAAGAGGGGTTTTTCGGAGGGATTGAAAACGAGACAGTAAATGAAACAGGCGAACCTGAAGGGGCGAACGAGACGGAAAACGCCACAACACCCGAAATACCCGAGGGGAATGAGACATTGAACGAAACCCAGCCTCCGGAAGAGCCCGAGCTCTT
>JAZGEG010000113.1:0-8452 GCA_036478655.1 Candidatus Aenigmatarchaeota archaeon
GGAAGAACATATGCACCCTGGAGAAGGAGCACGGGAAACAGGTGAAACCCCATACATGCAGGCAGTACCCTGAAATAAAGACCGAGAAGATAAAGGAGAAGGATTATTTCTTCTATGAATACGGGGGGAAAACCTTCACACGCGATATCATGGCCAAAATACTCAAAAACCTGATGAGAACGAGTAAACCCTACCTTTTCGAGATGCTTCTGGACGAACTCGAGATGCTAAAGAAACAGAAGGAAAAGTATGTTGATTTTTTCAATTACGATGATGTGAAGAAATCCTCCGGCATTGGAAAATCCCTCGCCAGGAGGAGGATAAGGAAAATCCTCTCGAGAAAATTCACGGAGAATGACAGGAAAGAGTTCGGGGAAATAGAGAAAAGGAAAAAGCTAAACGTTCAGAAGATGTTAGAGGAAATAGAAAAGAACGTTCCCGGTGAAGAGGCACTGAACCCTAACCTTCCAGAGATGCTGCTTGCTTATTTCTACATACTGCAAACCAGCGATCCCAAGGACCCGAAAAGGTTGGCTGAATACTTCTTTGAATGGAATGCCAAAAGATTCTAGCGTAACTTTTTAAAGTCACAATGTACTATTCTATTCAAGTGATCATATGCCCGTATTCGAAAGATACTGCGACAAGTGCGGAGAGCCGAGCACCAGGCTGAAGAATGTAAACGGAAAAATGCTCTGCCCTAAGTGCAGGGGACTGAAAGTAGAAGAGGACGAAGAGGTAGGCAGAAGGGCAAGACTTAGGAAAATGTGGGACATTGGATAACGAAAGATGCGGGGGTACCCAAGCGGTCAATGGCTTCGGCCAAAGGGGCTAGAGTATCTAAACCCCGGTTTTGATATGGCCAAGTTTAGGTATGGCTAAGTTCAGGAACACAATCATTGAGAAGCCTAGTAGCTTAGAGCCCTTTTCCGATAGCTTGCGCTTATTTAAGCGCTCGCGGAAAAGTTCAGGTGAGCACTGCTTTCCAGAGTTCGAATCTCTGCCCCCGCATAATTTTCTTTGTATGGTACGTGGACGTGGTTTAAGAGCAGCCAGGAGGGCCTGTCACAGAAATCATGAGGATTGGTACTCAGCCCAAGAATATTATTCTTATTAGAACTGCTACCAGGAACAGAACCAAAAATAAAATGAAAACCACCCTGTCTCGATTCCTCTTTTTATCACCATCTGGTTCCCTGCAATACATCTTAATGATTAATCCCAGAGCGACGGCAGCGACCAATACAAATGGATATATGACAGGATTAAATCCAGTCATATTGAGCCTCCACGCAAAGTAAGAAAAGAATACCAGAATTAATGCAATCCCTCTGAAAACATGCTCTTTCATGTTGATATTTAATTCAATTAATAATAAATTTGAACGCCCGCGCGGATCTATATGTGTTTATTCTGTTTCAGAGCCTCGGGAGGCCCTGGCACAGAAATCGGGGAGCATAGCACATATTCATGAAGTTTACCATAAGACCATCTAATTATACTTGGCATAGATCTTATTCGTATTGCCGTAGGGCTTGCGTTTCACCAGGCCCTTTCTATCGAGCTTCTCCAGCAAACGAGTGACCTTTGCCTTGGGGTAACCGGATTCGTGAACCAAATCCTTTTGCAGGCATTCCCTTTTCTTCAGTATAATGTTGTAAAGCCTTAACTCGTCACCTTCCAGTATCTTGGCGGCCAGCTTCTGCTTTTTGCTCCGGTCATCAAGCTTGCTCAGGTCACGGTAGAGGTAAACGAACGAGTGTGTTCCAATAGCAGCCATCAACATCAGGAAAAGTACCTGCATGACCGAATACATCTCAGTGACCTGTATGGCTACCGGTTCCCCATCCTCTATAGTAACGTACACGTCTGTAATGGCATTGGCAAAGAAAATATAGGCTATTGAGAACAGAGCCACTGCCAGTAATATGATATGCACGGTTTCTTTCTTGTCCATATAATTCACTCTATTGTATGAATATTAAAATAATAAAATGGTTGATGCCCGGCCCGGGCCAGACACCAAAATATCTGTATGTATGGATAAATTATTCAGAGGCTTCCTGTCGCATGGGGCAGCCTTCGAATCCTTTATGCTCCTTTCCCGTCATCCATGCAAATTTTTCATTAATGGCTTCCGTGTCATATCCCATGGCTTCCATCTTTGCTTTAACGGCTTCCATGTCAAAGGTTCCATGCATCCTGAACTTGAAATGCTTTTTGTCCATGCCGCACTTATCCATTCCTTCGGTTGGCTGGGGCTTCTGAAACTGGCATTCTCCGCCAGGGCAGTCTATGGTCATATGAACTGTCTTCTCATAACCTTCTTTTTTGTATTCTTTATAGGCATTAATCACGTCATCCTCGACAGTCACAACAAATCCCTTGGCTTCCATTTGCTCAACAAGCTTTTCCATGCTGACAGTTTTTGTTATCTCATTGACATCAGCATCGTCCGCCGCACTAACAGATAATCCTGCCATTGCACCGATAACCAAGGTCACTGCGCACAGTATCCCTATGTAGTATTTCATATTCATTTTTTTCTCCTCCATTTGTATTCACCTCCGTTTTTTATCAGATGTTTCACAACACCTGACCATCACTTGGGGTGAAACAGTATGTCAATCTATCATCAAACTGGTTTCAATACATATCTTTTCTCTGAAACAGTATATACATGTTAAGTGAAACCGGTTTCATTGCCTGAAAACTTGCTGCATCTACCAAAGAATATGAAATAAAAGAAAATAAAGGGAAGTTTCACCGATCCCCCTGAACTGTTTCCTGGACTACTTTGTCAGTTTTATGTCGATTGTTGACACGTTAAGCTCTACGTTGTTATCTCCTGTGATCTTCTCCGTCCCTACTTCTATCTCATGCTTCGCGTCGTTTACGAACCTGTTCCTGACGACTTCCAGAACATCAACCGCCCTGGAAATCGATCTCCCTCGCGCTTTTATGTGCACTTCTTTTGCCCCCTCGGAAAACTGCGTTATCACTGCAAGCACGTAGGACATTGTTGGTTTCTTTCCTACGAAGACCACGTTGTCATCCGCTCTTGTCCTTGGTTTTCTTTCCGTTTTTTTCTCTTCTGCCATACTAAGTACCTCCTCGTTCCAATTGCCAGCCTGTTGATCTAGTCTTACTGGTTCTATACGATTGGCTGTTATATTTAAATAATCAAGCATGGACTTTTAAAGGTTTTCCCTCACGTGATTTCGGCCAGGTATTCGAAAGTTACGGGCTCGAAAGAAACATCAGTTCCGTTGAAGACAGGGAATGCCATTGTCGTATCCTCTATGGAAACCTTAACTGTCAATTTACAAGGAGACTCTTCCCTATCGAAAACCTCGGCGTCTATCGTGAAACCCGATAAACTCTCCTTGTACTTCAGCTTGTCTCCGGGTATGTAACTATCGCAGTTGTACCTGTAGGGCAGTTTCAGCTCGTTGAACGTATCTTTCGCGATTTCGTAAAGATCGGTATATCTTATGGGATATCCCTTGCTCATGTTAGATGAAACTTGCATGTTTATCCTTTCCATTTCCCTCGGGTACTCCTTCGTTATCGATATCGAATCGGAACTTTTCAAAGTTATGTTCAAAAACCCGTAATCTTTCTTTTCAATGGTTATATCATTATTCTCGTAAACTGGGAGATTAACACGTTCGTCCAGAAAATTGTAATCTTCCTTCAAGTATGACTCCATCATTTCTTTTATCCCCTTTTTAAGTTCGTTTAGTAAGTCCTGCTCGCTGGGAACTGCTTTCCAGAAAACCATTTTCTTTACATTATCTTCACACCCGAAAAAGAATTTGCTGCAGTCCCCCCATTTGGAGGTGAATATCCCCTCGAGCTTTTCGAGAGTTTCATCGTTCAGTTCCCCGGTTTCGTCCAGGCCGTGGTCCTTCTGGAAACCTTTCAACCCATTTACCGTCGTATACTCGAACTTGCATTTTATATCCTTTAAATGGCTCTGCGAAAGACCATCGTATATTTCTCCGGTATCCCCCCTCCTCAGCATTGAAAGCACACATTGCAGAAGGCCTGCGGGATATACATTGTAACTTGCCTCCCCTTTTTCCAGACCAGTGTGAATACTTTCATTCTCTTCCTTGACATTGGGTTTTACACAACCGGGTTGTTGATCCAGATACTTCTTACATAGAGGAAGCAGTTCATTCTTCATAGTCAAGACTTCGGAGATATTATGATAACCTCCGTATCTGGAGTTGTTGTAAACTGTCTGGTAGACAGAGAAATCGAGTGAAGATTCAACATATACTTTAGCTGTCTTAAGGGCGTTGAGTAGCAAATAGGTATTTTTCTCCTTGTCAATATCCACTCTTTTGAATGGCAAGAAAATGTTAAATAAGAGCGTGCTTAAAACTATGGATATGATCACCGCTGTCATAAAAATTAAAATCTCCGCAGCCATCCCCTTTTTCATATAATCATCTCCAGCCATCCCCTTTCACCGTTAGGCAACGGAATAGTTACTGAAAGATCGGGCATCATTTGAAATTTCTCCCCGCAGTTAACCGGAACAGGTGGTGGGAAATGCGAACAAGGGTTTATTGAGTTTTGGTCACTCTTGTACTGGCTTCTGCCCATCTCAAAATGAAGATGTTCTCCAGTTACCCCTTTAACGTACCCTGTATTCCCTGACGTGCCTATGGGTTTGTCTGATGGTACATCTTTTCCGATCTCATAACCAAAGTTCACGAATACCTCATCCAAATGATCATAATGTGTGTAGAACGTTTCGCCTTTCGAGGTATGTTCTATAACTATGAAGTTCCCAAGACCGTTATTGCAGCAACAATAGGAATCTTTTTTCGCTACATCACACGTGTCAACATTTTTGCAGGCATCATGAGAAGGCTGGCAGTTCTTACCGACCCTCACAACCTTTCCGGTTGGAAATGCAGAATAAACTGGCGTGCCTTTAGGAACTGTGAAGTCTATTCCCCCGTGAAAATCCTTTCCACCTACGAGTGTTCTCCACCCGTACACATCCCCTATTTTCGTGTAGTCAACCACAGGCCATCTCAGGCTTATGCGTTTTGTTATAAAACCACCATCGGTGGGCCGGTCTATTGTTTTGAACTCATTTAACAACCCCTTTGTGCTGTAAACAGCCAGATAGTAAGCACTTACACCCTTCAAATAAGCCATACCATCTAGAGATTCTTTCAAACGTTCACCGAACTCTCTAGGCATGTTCTTCGCGGCCGAGGATCCCAAGAGCACCATGTTCTTCGTGTAATCCCTTTCCCCCGAAAGGATGGTGTACAACTCCGTTCCCTTGTCATTAAAATCGATGAATATGTCTATTTCTCCCTTTATGTTCAGAATCTTGTTGCCCTGTATAAACTTTATTGCGAAGAGCAGTGCAAAGAACGTTATCCATAACATCATCAGGAAAAGAAGTCCAACCGCGGCTTTCTTATATTTTGACATACAGCTTACCTCCATGCATTTCTGGCCCAAAGTATCTTACACATATTTTCTTACCCGAAGAACTTCCGCAATCGCTCGGTTTGATGGCAAGCCCGAAAGACCCGCGTATGTCACCACCGGTTATGTCCTTGTAAACATTAGTCATGAGTATTGTATTCTGAGAACCTACAGGGATGTCTTCCATCTCTTTTTTCAGACCCGTCAGGTTCCATTCGTTCTCTATCATAATCTGCGGTAAGCCGTAAAGGCTTTTGCCATAAAGCTCTATTGGATGCACGTCCAGTTTCAAATCATCCTTCCTTAGTATTGTAGGGTCATGCACTTTTGTATAGACTACAACGTACTTCCTTCCGTTCTTGAAGACGACATCATCCGACCCGAATCTGGTAATGTTCTTGTACATTATGGGAATGAAAATCGAATGCTTGGGTTGTGAACTTTGCCTCTGTGCTCTCCAAACACCGAACTTATCGATCAGCCAATTAGAAGGAGCGAAATACGCATCTTTCAGTTTGGTCCCCAAAGGCCTTGTGAATTCCCATTTCTCACCGCTTTCCATATCCGTAACCTCCGCATGTATTGGCGGGTAGGGGATGTTGCAGAAATCCTCCTTCCCAACGAATTTGACATTTCTGGAATCCAAAAACTCAGAGGTTATGTAATTCTCACCACTCAAGAAGAGGAAGCAGGATTCCACCGCATACGCCGCCTGGAGCGATTCCAAATTCTCCATAGGAGTTTCAACTCCTCCTGTACGATAAATGAAATACGTATTCAGCATAACAATGGTCCCTAAAACTCCTGCCATGAATACCAGCGAAGCGAAAATATCGGCCATGTCACCTTTCATCATATCACCAAAAATCTTTGCAGTTACTCATACTGTAACAATCTCCCCTGGTTTTCAGGCAATCCTTGAAGCACCCGTAAAGCCTCATCACCCTCTCCACGTAGGGTATGGTCTCATCCGACTTCATGCAGTATTCCTCACCAACCCCCAGATGTGGTTTTATCTTCTCCCAACAACCCTTCTGGTCCTTGCAGTATTTATTAACAGCCTTCGCTATCCCGCCGCAGTTGTAATAGGCAACAGCAAGCTCTTTCTGGTCATCATAATCTGTAAACTTCATGAGATGATCCGAAAGCAGCATAATCCCTGCCATTACATTCTGCTCAGGGTCTTCCACATTTATCTCAACGCCGTGTTTATCTTCCAGCAACTTTGCCGTTCCCGGAGTCATTTGCATGAGCCCGAATGCTACGGGATTCCCATATTTGTCCGTGGAATGACTTACATGCCCGTATCTGTCGCAGTGTTCCATGTAGTTTTCCGCTCCCATCACTGCGAGAACGAGAGCCTTTTCCATGGCGTATTTGATACCGTATAGCCTGATATATCTTTCAATCTCATACTCCGACACCTCTCTGCAGAAAGTGAGCCCCGATTCCTTTACGGTCTCGAAACCCTCGAGCTTAACGTTCTCCCCTGGTTTTTTCGTGAATGTAAGGAAACTTATTTTACCCGTCTCCATACACGGCCCTGACTTATTGCATTTTATGTCAAGGTTGCTGATAAAAGAGACGTCTTCGCTTTCAGCTAGGAGATTCCCCCTTTTACCGTAAAGCAGGACCTTTACATAGTAATTGCTCAGGGGAGTTTTGCTGAAAGGAGTTCCCGATATAAATTTCTTGAATATAGAATATTTGCCTATCTGTATTTCATAGGTGTCGTTTAGATTTTTGTTCAGTGTGCCCCCATCAACAGAGGACAGGGAACCAAGGTATAAGGCGATGTCGTGTGCTACTAAAGATGCCCTGGCTTTAGGTGTATTCGCCAAGGTCGGGTTTATGTAAGAATAGACAACAAATAATGATATCGTTCCAATTAACACAGCCCCTGCAAAAATAAACACATTCTCAAGTACGATCAAGCCTAATTTTTGCCTCTTCATTTATTGACATCCACCCTCCTGAACGTTGATTACCGTCCTACCCACATCTTTCCTGGGGTTCACGCAATAGCTTTTGACATTGTTCCTGTCCCCGGGCAACACCATTACCAATCCTTCGTAGTTTTCATGTATCAGTTTACCACCCGGATCTTCAAAAGAGCTCTTGAAATCCTTAGGGTAGCACAGATCGCTCAGAACCATCTTCATGGCCTCGGCCTTCGCTTCCTTTGATCCGGACGTTGCGAATTTCCCCAGCACGGACCACAGATCGGACTTTGATTTTTGGTCTATCTTTATGGTTATGTAGGTGTTGCCTTCCAGATTTGCGCATCCCGAACATACCCCAGCTAACAAATCCCGTGGCAACTTCAGATCTGGAGGGGTTTCACATTTTTGCACCTCTTCATTCCCCTGGATAAATTCTATCCTCTCTACATAAACGGGGAGGGTGAAAGTTATGCGTTCATCATCGTATTTGTGTATGTTCCGCACTCTATTTTTGAGTTCTGCCCATTCAGCCTGCTCAAAACCCCTTAGAATCGCGGGAAGCGATAACACGAGCGCTAAAAGAGCAATCACGATTAATGAAAACGTAAGAAACCCCACACTGACGACATCCCCCTTCATTTTTATTAATTGGTTCGGATTAATTTAAACTTATTTTGGGATGAAAGGTTTGAAGAAATCAAAAAAAAGTTCTACTGGCAAACCAAAGGTAATGGCAGCCAAAAACAGGACTACTATGGTTCCTATTATAATGTACACAGGATGACTTAATATGAAATTGATTAACCCTTTCATGGCCAACCACCCTGAAATACCTGAAAGCCGCCGAGCACGTAGTAAAACACCAATGCAAATATTAACGTCGCCAGTATCAAGCCGACCAGGATTTCAAGTGAAATGAAAAAACCCTTCATTTTCATTTCTCCACCCCCTCAAGGTAATTTAGGTATGATGTATTGGTTCAGAACCATAAGTACGAAAAGCAAAAACAGAACCCCCATCATAGCAGCCATCAATATCTTACTCAT
>JAZGEG010000114.1:0-19076 GCA_036478655.1 Candidatus Aenigmatarchaeota archaeon
ACGACCAGCTCGGAGTCCCCCTAGCGATCACGGTTGATTACGACAGCCTCAAGAAAAAAGATGTGACCCTAAGAGATCGCGATTCCATGAAGCAGGTGAGGGTCAAAATAAAGGACCTGGAAGCGAAAATAAACGATTTCTTAGAGGGCAAGAAGATATTCTAATGCCCCCTCCCCTTCTCTACGTGCCTGCGGATCTCCCTTTCTATCTTCCCGAGAAACAACTTCATCGCCTTTGTGGGGTCCCATTCGTGGTCGCTCGCGTAGAAGTTCCCATTCTCCGTGACGAATCTGCCCTTCACAGAATATTTCATCCTACGCCCTCCCTTCCTGTGGGTCTCAACATGTATCGCCACGTAAGTCACTGCTGTGAATTTAAGGAGTTTTGTGATGGTGTTGTCAACCATCTCATCTATTTTCAGCTTTATGAACCCATCTTCGCTGTCCAGGCCGGTGACTTTCACGTAAACGGTTTCGATAGATTTTCCTACGAGCTTGAAAAGGTCCTTTACGGTTATCATTCCCATGAACTTTTCATTTCTCTCCACAATAACCGCGCAAACCCCTTCCCCTGAAACCCTCCTGACGATTTGTTTCAGGTCGGTATCAGGCTCAGCTTTTACAATATCAGTTCTCACAAACCTGCTTATCCCGATATCTTCCAGCTTTGTCTTGTCCCCAAACCTTTCCCCCCGTTTTGACCTGCGCTCATCGACCATTACGTTTGCCAGGCTCAGGCTGTCAACCAAACCACTGAACTTCCCCCCCTTACCGAGAATTGGTATTCGGTTGAGCCCGAGATCCTTCATGGTGGAAACAACAGTAGAAATCGAATCGTTCTCGCTCGCGCAGTACGGGAACTGCATGATATCCTTCGCCTTCTTCCCCTCGAATACCTCGTCCTTCACGAATCTCAGCAATTTGGGCTTCGAGACAGCGTAGATTTTCCCTTCCTTCTCGACCGGAAGCGATCTGTATTCGCTCACGAGCATGTAGTTGATTATATCCCCCACAGAGGTATCTATGGGAAAGGGGGTCACGGGTTTCATGAAATAGGAAACCCTTGTTTTTTGCGGGCTTGTCACCTTTCTTTTAACGATATCATCCAACGTGACGATTCCTTTCAGACCGTTATCAAAAACGAACGCCTCGTATCTTCTCTCCTCCGCCATCTTGGAAGCGATGTGGGACAGGGTCTCCTCAGGTTTCACGAAAAACGCTTCCTCAATCACGCTTTCCAGTTCCATAGAATCACAGGCCACTTTTACTTATCTTCTTCATCTCCTTCGTTATGTAACCTATAAGCACGTTCCTCATTTTCTTTGATTTCATCTCCTTTATACCACTCAAAATCTTCTTGTTCTTTTCAAAATCATCGGTGAATTTATCTCCGTGCTCCCTTATCAACTCGTTACCAAGCGTTTTGATTGCAATGGTTTTTATTCTCCCCATATTTCCCTCCTCGCAATAATACACTATTCTGAGCAGGTATTTAAAATATTGCTATCTCAAGTTGACCAAGAAGCGAGAAGAAGGTGTAACCTATCACTATTAAAACTATGCTGTGTTTCACTCCTGCCATGATCGAACCTTCAGCCATCTTACCGGTCGCCAATCCAGCGAAGAACCCCTGGACGACTATGAAGTTTACGAATGTCTGCGCGTAAAGTTCAGTGGAGGGGGTTGTCTCTCCTCCCACGTCCCCTATTGTAGGAACATCCATTGTTCCAAGGGCGGGTATCAAAAACGTCTTCAGAACCAGGAGAATGAAAATGAAAACGAAAAATATCAAATAGGAAGTTACGATTTGAGACTGGACCGAAACCGACCTTTCCTGCCTTATCTTGTTTATCTCGATTAGCGACCGGCCTATAGCACGCAGAGTATCTGAGATCTTCCCCCCGACCTTATAAGTCTCTATGATCGTGCTCACAGACCTCTTTATCGGCATCGACTTCACCTTGTCAGAGAATATCTTAAGCGCCGTTTCGAACGGAATCCCCCATTCGACCTTGCACCCTATTTCCCTGACGTAGTGGGTTAAAGACCTGTAATCCTTTTTTGATAAATGTTTTAGCGCGATTGGTAAAGTCATGCCGGAGTCTATTGACTCCGTTATATCAGTTATGAAAATTATGAATTGTTCTTCTATTTCCTTGCTTACCTTGTACCTTCCATAGAAAATGAGAAAGGGTGGAACAATCGCTATGAGCGCCCCCGTCACATTTATAATGGGCGTTATGAACGGGAAGATATTCGATATGAAAAGGAAGTTCAAGGCCAACAACATGATTCCCAAGGCTATGAAAATAATTTCAGACACTAGAGTTCTGCCTATTTCCATTTTACACACCGGGGTACGTGGTATGTATGAATACAAGGAAACCCACGTTTAATACAGGGAGCATGACCCACGTTATCAGCAACATCAATTCGTTTATAGTCAATCCCATAACACTCCCCCCTATTATGCTCATAGTCGCCAATAAAGAGAGCATCATTAGCGGGGCTGCAACAAGAAGAGCGGTGTAGATGTCAGCATATGTGGATAACGTTTTCAAATACCTTTCCCTCTTAATCCTGTAACTGAACAACGCCTTATCTGCCATCTCCCCTAGATATTCAACGATATTGCCCCCTGATTCTACGGTTGATACTATTCCGAGCAAAATCTCCCTGAAATCTTGCGAGGGCGTTCGCTCAGCAGCATCCTTTAGCGAATCCACGGAGCTCATCCCAAAGGTCTTTATGTTCCTCATTATCACTTTCGAATCCTTCGCTACCTCTCCGTATTCCTTGAATCCTGTGAGCAGTTCGAACATGAATTCCGTGGGAATCCCGGATGAGGCGATCGCCGCCATGTGCGTGACGGCGAAGGGGAGGTTGTTTTCGATGGATTTCTTTCGCGAGTTCTCCTTCTGGATAGGATAAAGGTAAAGAAATACGAAAACTATTGAGGCAACAAAGACAGGGAAAAATACCACGCTGAATATGTATATGTAAAATTCGACTTCTACCAGAAACGTTAGCAGCCCATATATCGAGATTATCGAAATTATGAATGAAATAAATGTTGTGAAGAATAACATACAAACCCAGGTTTTCAACAAAACCTTCATGTTCGCATTCTTTATGTGAGGTTCCAAAGATCTGAAAGAGTCAATATACTTCTCAACTAAGTCCCCGAAAAAAATCAGAGCTAGTTTTTTGTAAAGTGATGTCATATTAAAATATTAACCGTTGCATATAAAATATTCGAAACTCCTGAAACAAAAAACAGGGAGCGTGTTTACGGTAGACTTCACTAAAAACTGCAAGTTATCCGATCTACCTTCTCCACCCTGCGACCCTGCAAGCACCACCAACATGGTTTAGGGCTGCTGTCTTCCGACCCTGACCCAGTTCACTATGAAGATGATCCTGCAGGACAAGGCTTCTCAGTTGGTAAATTGGGCCTACAGCTCATTGCAAAGCCACCCGTAAACTACAACCGGCCATGAAGACCATTTGCCACCCGAAGGTACGGTAGGCCTGGCCCCGTGATTGGAGGCTCCCTGCACTTAATAATCCGATAATGCGTATTTAAATTAATTTACGGTTCAAAATTAAAAGTTAAAACAACAATTATATACAGATTGGTGTCTGCATGTACAGATACAGAAGACCGCAAAAAAGCAGGAGAAGGCTTAAAATCCTAAGTTCTTTGATCTTCGCAATGCTTGTTTTCTCTGTAGGCTATTATATAGGGGGAATTAATGAGACAATTGTTATTTATCACAGCGAGACAAGACCCGTGAATATTGTAACGTATGTCCCTTACGATGTCAACGAGTCTTATTCGAACGCTTCATTCGCCTCCATAATAATCCCGGCTGTTGATGAAGAAGAAAACGGGGTGACGACCGTTCTGACAGTACAGATAATTCCGGGAGATGGAAGGGTCCTTGCTAACATAGACAGGCTCCTGTTCTGGACAGACACGCAAAATTCGATCAGGACCTCAAGCAAAGTCGCCTCGAACATAACCGGTATAGACCTTTCGGAATACGACATAATATACACCATAAAGACGAATGCGACAGCGGTAGAGGGTTCTTCGGCAGGCGCGGCCCTGACGATTGCAACCATCGCCGCCCTAGAAAGAAAGGTAATCGATCCTAAAGTTATCATAACAGGCGCGATAAACCACGATGGCACGATAGGGCCCGTAGGTCAGATATTACCGAAGGCAAAGGTTGCGAAGGAGGTTGGGTCCCGCCTGTTTCTAGTCCCTCTTTCGCAATCACAGGAAGTGACCTATGAGACGAGGAAATATTGCGAGCAGATAGGCCCTGCCCAGATATGCACCACGGAAAGAGTCCCGCAGAAGGTTGACATCTCAGAAGAGGCGGGGATCGAAGTCATAGAAGTGGAGAACATCCAGGAGGCCCTGGAGTATTTCTTGCTCGAGGACTGACATGATCGACATCCATGCCCACATGTGCTGGAAATCATATGACAAGGATATTGACCAAATTGTATCCAGATGCAAGAAGGAGCTGTTAGGGGTGGTTGTTAGCTCCGCGAGGTATGATGAGGGGTTGAATGCCCTTTCGCTCGCTGGCAAGCACCCGGGCTTTTTATTCACAACCCTCGGCTTCCACCCCACGGAGGGGGGGAAGGATCCGGAAAAAATAATAGAGCTGATAAAATCCAATCCCGAAAAAATAGTGGGGGTGGGGGAAGCCGGCATGGATTACCACTGGGAGAAGGACCCGGAAAAGCGAAAAATCCAGAAGGAAATATTTTCTAAATTCATTAATCTCGCGGAAAACCTGAAAAAACCCCTGGTGATCCATTCCTGGGACGCAGAGAGGGATTGTTATGATATGGTCAGGGACTCATCCGCGAAAGCGATATTCCACTGTTTCTCAGGGAAGAGGGACCTAGCGAAGGAAATAATTTCGAGGGGTTTCTACATCTCGATCTCGACTCAGGTTCTGTTCTCCAAGAACATCCGGAAGGTCGCGAAAGACATCCCTCTGGACAAGCTCCTCCTTGAAACGGATTCCCCATTCCTCTCCCCCGACAAAGAGAAGGACCCGAGAAACTACCCATGGAACATAAAGCTATCCGCCGGGAAGATTGCGGAGATAAAAAAGATAACGAAGAACGAAGTTCTCGATAAAGCAAAGGAGAATGCGATCCGTGTTTTTGATTTAAAAATAGCTTAGACATAATTGGTATTATGATAACGGATATCGCGGTTAAAATACTGAATTCAGGATTCGTGTGCGATTCCTGTCTTGGGAGACAGTTCGCAAAACTGCTCAGGGATTATTCCAGCATGGAGAAGGGTAAAATAACACGAAAATTCCTGGCTATGGAATACGAAACTGGTGAAATCAAGGTAGATCCAGCAAATTTCGAAAAAGGGAAAAAGCCGGAGAAATGCGTGGTGTGCGAAAACCTGTTCGATAACCTCCTAGAAATCTCAGGGGAAATCCTTAAAAAGGTAAAGCAAATGGATTTCGAAACCTTCCTGATCGGGGTGAAGATGAACGATTCCCTGGTCATGAACGAGGAGGCGCTTTGGGAAAAGACTGGGATAAAATATTCCGAGCCGATAAAATCCGAGATAAACAGGGAGTTGGGGAAGATAGTAACTGAAGGAACAGGAAAAAGGATGGATCCGGCTAAACCTGACATCCTGATAATTTTTGACCTCCAGAAAAGAGAAACAGAGGTTTTTTCGAACTCGCTTTTTGTTTACGGGGAGTACAAGAAATTCGTCCGCGGCCTGCCCCAGACACATTCACCACGATATAAGCAAGCAATTCAGGACATCATAGCGAGGCCTTTCATTAAAAGCACACTCGCTTCCTCCCACGTTCTCCACGCCCTTGGAAGGGAGGATAAGGAGGCGAGATGTCTGGCCTGGAGGCCTTTCGTCCTCGAAATCAAACAGCCTATTAAGAGGAGGATCGATTTCGAAAGGGTTAAAAAGGAGATAAATAAAACCAAGAAGATCAAGGTTAGGGGATTTCGCATTTCCGATAAGAAAGAGGTTTCGCTTTTGAAATCCAAAAGACCTTACAAGGTTTACAGGATTGTCGCGGATTTTGAAAAGAAGGTTGAAAAAGTCGAAAACCTTAAGAAACTGGCCGGAGTCATCAAACAGAGAACCCCTGAAAGGGTTTTGGGTTCAAAACCGGACAAGACAAAGAATAAAAAGGTTAAAAGTATAAAATGGAAAAGGATTAATAATAAAAGTTACCAATTCGAGATAAAAACAGAATCGGGCTTGTACCTCAAAGAGCTGGTTTCCGGGGATTCGGGAAGAACCAACCCCTCGGTTTCAGGAATACTCGCGAATCAAGCAAAAGTGAAAGAATTCGATTTGATAGATATTGAGGATTGATGGCATGGTGACGGCAAGCAAGGGCTACAGGAGATCAACAAGAAAGAAACTGAAGAAGAAGGTTAGGGAGAAGTTTAAGGTTACTCCCTACCTCACGGAATTCAGGCCAACTGATAAGGTGGTCATAAAGATCGACCCCTCCTCCCAAAAGGGTATGCCCTTTCCAAAGTTCAAGGGAAAGGTAGGTGAGGTGAAGGAGAGAAGGGGGAACGCATACGTAATTAAAATCAGGATTGGTAAAAAAATAAAAGAAGTGATATCAAGACCAGAACACCTGGCCTTGAAAAGTAGGTGATTGCATGGATATCGAGGATGAAAAAGCTGTGAGCTGGCTTGACGCCAAAAAGATTTTGCTGGAGAAGGAAAAGAAAAAAGAACTCGTTTATGAACAGAAAAACGCTCTGGAACATTTGCGGAAGTTTTGCAAACTTCCCGAAAAGAAATACGGGAAGATGTTCGAGGAATTAAGAAAGATTGAAAAGCTTAAGGATAAGCACATCGTTAATATCATAAACTTCCTGCCCCAAACCCAGGATGAATTAAGGGTTTTGTTCGCAAACGAGAGGGTGGTTTTAACGGACGACGATAAGAAAAAAATTCTGAAGATAGCTAAGGAGAATAAATAGCATTTTATAAAGACAATTTCTTTATTATAATCAGGCCGGTTAGAATGAAAAAGGACATGAAAAAAGACGAATGGGCAATAGTTTTAGACTATCTCCCCCACGGGTACTACGGAATGCGTATTTCCCAGCCAGTTTCCCAAGTTCTGGGGGAAGAATATTTCTCCTTGCTTGAAGTTATAGTCAGGGAGGGCGTGCATTTGAAGGTTGGATTACGTGTTTACATAGGGGACGGGAAAAGGGAAGAGGTGAAATTCATCAAGAGGAGGATAGAGTTCAAGGATCTCACGGCAGCCGCGAAAAAGGAAGTGGAAGACATGGTTGAAAATATGGTGAAGGCGAATCCAAAAAAATTCCTTAAATTCTTCAACATAGCAGGCCCGATAACCACTCGCCTGCACCAGCTCGAACTCCTCCCTGGCATTGGCAAGAAACATCTTTGGGCGTTAATATCGGCCAAAAAGGAGAAAGAATTCGAGAGTTTTGATGACCTTAAAAAACGGGTCAGCATGCTCCCTGATCCTGAAAAGATGATCATAAAAAGGATACTTGAGGAGTTAGAGGACAAGGATAAATACAGGATATTCGTTCCAAAGTTCGAGAAAACTTAGTTCGCTATTTTTTGATCATTTTCAGAACGTTTTCCGGGTTCTTGTAATAATCTGATATTATTCTCCCGACCTTGTCTATATCCTTTATTTTATTTTTGACCATCCAGAGCAGTATGTTCTTTTTCTCCTCAAGGTTCTTTCTTATCTCATCGTCATCCATCCCCGAAAAAAGCTTTATATCGTTCCATACCCTGTTCGATTTCCCCCACTCTATAATCTTATCCTTTGACGGAATCCACCTGAAGATGTTGTTCAGCTCAATCTTCATTTCAGTAAGCCCCCCCGAAGGTATGAGTTCTGATACCTCCAAAACCCTCCTTATGTTCATCCTTCGATCCCTGTGCATGACCGCTATCAGCTGAAGCGATGTGAGCAAAGAAACCGGGATGTTTATCGGAGGGTTTATCAAACGTTTCAAGGTCTCTTCCGCAGTGTTCGCATGTAGTGTTGAATACACGGAATGCCCTGTGTTTATAGCCTCAAATAAGACCTCCGCTTCTTTCGATCTTCGTATCTCCCCCACTATCATCCTGTCAGGTCTCATCCTAAGGGCATTGATCATCAGCTGGAGCATTGTCACTTCTCCCCTCCCCTCTATGTTGGGAGGCCTCGTCGTGAGCGGGACCCAGTGAAGGAAGGGTGGTAGCTGAATCTCCCTTGTATCCTCTATCGAGATGATCCTTTGGGTCGGGGGTATGAAAAGAGTCAGCACGTTGAGGAACGAGGTTTTCCCTGAGGCAGTCCCGCCAGTGCACACAATGTTCATTTCAAATTGTATTGCCAACCAAAGGAATGCAGCAACCTCTGGAGATATGGTTTTAGTCTCTATGAAATCCGTTATGGTCCACGGCCTTCTCGCGAACTTCCTTATAGTGAGCGTGTTGCCATTCGATGACACGGGAAACAACGTCGCATTCGCTCGGTCTCCTGTTGTGAGATATGCATCCATTAAAGGATTGAGGTTCGTTATCTGCGTCCCGACCCTCCTCCCTATCTGGGCTGCATAGTTGAACACCTTCGCTTCATTTTCCACGGTCACATTCGTTTTCAGCCACCCATATGTCCTGTGGTAAACCCATATGGGCTCCTTGGAATTGTTTATCACTATTTCCTCAAGTGCGTTATCCTTGAGCATGAACTCTATCGGTCCCAAGCCAAGCGATTCCTGGGATAATATCCCAACAAGTATGTCCACATCATTCTTTGATAAATTGGGAAGTTCTTCCTTGACGAGATTCGTCGCTTTCTGTATGAACTTCACCCTGACATTACTCGTTTCCTCCTGGCTCAGTATATCTTCCGTACGAAATGCGAGTTCTGTCACGATTTTCTCCCTTACAGAATCGAGAACCGCCCTCGTCGCTTTTTCTATTTTCGGATACCTGATATCATAAATAGGGATGTACTCATTCGGGGTCTGATGAATTTTCACACCGGCAATCACATTCTGATAAGCAATCTTGTATTGGATGATATCCATGTCCAGTCCCCTTCCAAGACTCGGAACATTCTCCATTTCCTTCATATCTTTCTTGGCAATTCCCTTTCGCGCTTCCCTTTTCATTCCCCCCTCCTCTTTATTTTATTGATGAGCGAAATCATTTCAGCTTTCTTGAACTTTAAAATCAGGGCCATCCCTATAATTATTATAACTATCACAGCTAAATAAAGTTGAACATAGGAGATTCGGATTGCTGGTATTCTGACCGTAAAGAAAGAAACAAACACAATGAAACCCAGGAGGATGGCAATGTTGATCAAAAAAACCCTTTTGTCGGGCCTCAGCATTTTCCTTTGTTTTAATTTCTTTATCTCCTCCATGTCGGATTTGAATTTTTTCAGTATGAGGACGGGATCTCCGATAGGGGGATAATGCAGTTTTATGAGCTTGTGTTGTTCAAGTATCCTCCCCCATTCCTCGACCTGTTCAGCATCGATTCTGAATTTTCTGGAAGCCACCTTTACCTTTAAAATTCCCCTGTCTTTAATCAGTTCATAAAGTTTGTCAATGTCTGTTTCTATCCGTTCCTTCACTTTGGTATTAGTTTTCTCAATGAACGGCCCAACCACTTTTTTCTTGACACCTTTCCCATGAAAGGCCCTTTTCGCGCTTTTTGGTTTCTTGCCCCTCCTTAGTTTCTTCCCCGCCTTTTTCTTAGCCATTTTTTCACCAATATCTAAAACTGAAATTCATCGTTTTTACGTCAGCACCCGTCACACAATTCGGTCAGACCATACCTGTCCGCGAAGGTTTTGTTTACCCTGAACCAACCCTGCAAACCCCTCACGGGATACCCAATATAGTCTTGGTCCCTGAAATATATATAGGCAACCGAGATCACGTTTTCCTTTATCGGTATACTATAAACCTGCAATTCGGGGAGGTTCACGAATGTCTCCATCCCGTCAGAGGAGGAATTCAAATCCCCCTCCAGTCTTTTCAGGAAGTTAGGCCCGTTGCCGGGGAAATAATATTTGTTGTCTATCTCCTCGCGTACGGGCAGATGCCATACTGACTTTGTGTCGTCGTCAAGGTAAACCTTTTCGTAGCCCGTCTCCGATATCGCTTGGGTTATTATATCAAGCGCGCTTGCATTCCCTGTCATATAGCAATCAGAATTCCCGGTTAGATTAACGGAATCCTCTATGACAAACCCAGAGAAACACCCGAAACCTACGCCTGATGTATTCTCGGCAACCAGTATTTCAGAACCGCATTCCGATTTGTTGAACGTAACATTGCCTGAACAGCTACCTGACGAATTGGTCCCCCCCTTCACGAGTTTCTTCGCTCTGTACGGATATCCCGAAACCTTTATGCTCCTCGTGAGAACACCATTCGTTTTTAACGTGAATATGGGGTCTTCAGCCTTCTCAACATATATCAGCGCTTCGTAACGCATATCCTTCTTGTCGATCCTCGCTATCCCCAATTCATCCGCAACCGAGACGTTTAGATTTGCGGACGAATTTATGTTGAATGAATCGTAGTTCGATACCTCAAGACCCGCGAAGCTCAGGTTAACCTCAAAATTAACGGGAACGTTCAGGATTTTACTGGTCCAGTTTCCAAGGGTATTGTTCATCATCAGAAGGCTTTCGTTCCCTTCTATCGTCCCGTTCTCCATTAGTTCTTTAATACCAGCAATCGAATCATTCATCGCCTTCCCGCTCATCACGACATAATCATCTCCTGCTATAAGCGCCCGCTTCCCCGATGTCACCATTGCCTTTCCAAAATCATTTTCAAGGCTCTTTTCAACCTGGTGTATCTGGTCCGCCACTATCGTTTCGTATATCCCGGTCTCCCCTCCCTGGGAGAAGACGTAATAAGAAATGAAAATAACGATCGGTATGGTTATGAAAATCGCCAGGATAGAATAAAACTGCCCCCTCATATAAATAATATGAACGGGGATTTAATTAAAACCCAAAATCCAATATTCTATTATGAAATATTCTAAGCTGGTCGATCTCTATGAACATCTAGAGCAGACGCCTTCGAGGCTGAAGAAGATCGAAAGGATCGCGGAATTCCTGAGAGACGCTGAAACACCTATTCTCGAGAAACTCGTGCTGATGATCCAGGGAAGGGTTTTCCCCTCCTATTCCGAAAAGGAGATCGGGGTAGCTGATAAAATGATGGTGAAGGTCATATCCTCCTCAACAGGATTCCCGGAAAGGGACGTGATGAAGGAATTCAGGGATACGGGAGATCTCGGTCTCTCGGTTGAGGAGCTGATGAAAAAGAAGAAACAAAGAACCCTCGTCACCCGCGAACTCGGGGTAGAAAAAGTCTTTGAAAACCTTCGGAAGCTTGCCTCTATCGAGGGCAGGGGATCCCAGGATGTTAAAATAGGATTGGTAAAGGAACTGATTTCGAATGCGAAACCGAAGGAGGCGAAGTACATAGTCCGCACGGTTCTCGAGCAGTTGAGGATAGGTGTGGCGGAAGGCGTCCTCAGGGATTCGATCGGTCAGGCATTTTTCCCGGGGAAAGAGGGGGAGGAGAAGAAGGAAATCATACGAACGATAGAGTGGGCGTGGTTTTTGAAGCCGAATTACTCCGAAATAGCGAGGATAGCGAAAGAAAGGGGATTGAACGGTCTGCGAAAAGTATCGATAGAGATCGGAAAACCATATCACGTTCTCCTCGCGGACAAGGCAAAGGATTTGAAAGAGGCGATAGAAAAGTTCGAGAGATCTTCGCTCGAATTCAAGTATGACGGCGCCCGCGTGTGCATACATAAAAAGGACGAGAAGTTCTGGTTCTACACGAGGAGATTGGAAAATATAACGAAACAATTCCCTGACCTCCTCGATCTCGCGAAAAAGGGGATCAAAGCAAAGGAATGCATAATCGAGGGCGAAATGCTCGTGATAGACCCGAAAACGCAAAACCCCCTACCTTTCCAGATGCTTTCCCAGAGGATCAAGAGGAAATACGACATCGAGAAAACGGTGGAGGAGGTTCCTATACAGGTTAACCTCTTCGATGTGGTTTACCACAACGGAAAGCAGTTGTTTTCAGAACCGCTGGAGAAGAGGAGGAAGATACTTGAAAGCATAGTAAGACCCGTGACCGGAAAATTCCAGCTGGCTGAAATGCTCGTAACCAAAGACCTGAAAGAGGCCGAAAGGTTCTACGAGCGGGCACTCAAGGCGAAACAGGAGGGAGTGATAGTGAAGAATCTGGATGCCAAATACCAGCCGGGACGAAGGGTCGGATACTGGCTCAAGGTCAAGCCGATAATGGAAACCCTAGACCTCGTGATAACAGGGGCGGAATGGGGGTCAGGGAAGCGGGCGAACTGGCTGGGATCATTCCTTCTCTCCTGCAGGAAAGGGGATGAGTTCCTTGAATGCGGAATGATGGGGACAGGGATAAAAGAGAAAGGAGAAGGAGTGACGTTCGATGATATGACAAAACAATTGAA
This sequence comes from Candidatus Aenigmatarchaeota archaeon, assembly GCA_036478655.1. Lineage (GTDB taxonomy): Archaea > Aenigmatarchaeota > Aenigmatarchaeia > QMZP01 > QMZT01 > JAZGEG01. Next base: position 12,571 of record JAZGEG010000114.1, read on the forward strand.
GCCCCTCATAGAAAAAGAAAAGGGAAAATCTGTCGGGATAAAACCCAAAATCGTTGTCGAAGTCGCATACGAGGAGATCCAGAAATCCCCCAATTACTCCTCCGGATACGCTTTGCGATTCCCCCGCCTTATAAAAATACGCGTAGACAAATCACCTTCAGACGCGAGTGACGTTGAGCAAATCGAGAATCTATACCACCAGCAGAGGGGCAGGAAATCCTGAATTTCTGGAACAATCATCATTTAAATATATTCACTAAGGAGTAATAAACATATATAAAGCTTTCGTTCCAATTAATATTATCAAAAACCGAACAACGAGATAATATTTATAAAGACGGGATAGTAATTAACTATCAAATTAGGTGAAAAAAATGGTAGCAACAACAAAGACATTGGATGCGTTGAAGAGCATAGGTTTGAATCTGTACGAAAGGAAGATATTCGTGGCCATCCTGGCAAGAGGCGTGGCGACGGCAGGCGAATTGTCCCAGATAGCTAACGTTCCGAGATCAAGGTCCTACGATATTTTGGAATCCCTTGCTGAAAAGGGGTTCGTAGTGGTGCAGGCATCAAAACCAATAAAATATGTTGCTTTAGCCCCCAAAGACGCGCTGGAGAGGACAACGGATAATCTCAAGAAAAAACACGATGAAATGGTGGAGAGGATAAATTCCCTGAAAAAATCATCCATTGTAACGGAGCTTGAAGCGATATACAAAGAGGGACTGAACCTGGTCCAGCCATTCGAGATGACAGGAACCATCAAGGGGAGACATGCCATAAACCAGCATCTGAATTCGCTCTTCAAGAAGGCAGCAAAGGAGATAAAGATAATCACCACAGAAGGCGGGCTGAACGAACTCTATTCAAATCACTACAATTCGCTCAAGAGGATCACAAAGAGAGGCGTGAAACTTAAGATAGTCGCCCCCATGAGTGATACGACCCCCGTAAAAGCGTTTTCAGGGATAGCAGACATGAAAAATGCCAAGAAACCCATGAACAGGGTTTATACGATTGATGACAAGCACATGCTTTTCGCCCTGACGGATGACAAGAAAGTCCACCAAACACAGGATGTTGCATTCTGGGCGCAGTCTCAGCATGCAATAAGAAGCTTCGTGGAGCCGTTCTTCAGCAACGTTTGGCTGGAGTAAAAAAACTAAAACATCTCTTTATTTTAAACATATTTTTATTTCATTTCTTCTTTTTTGAATTCCTTGGTTTTGCCCTTCTTAGTCGCAGCTGTCGATAGCAGTCCCCACTCCTCTTCAGGGACCTCGAGCAAATCCTTCAATGGCTCGAATCTGTGGTCCCTCATTATCTGTTCCTGCCTCCAGAAATCCATGCCTGTATGCTTTATCCCGAAATACTCATTGGGCAGTTCATCAGGGTGGACATCCTTTTCAAGGAATTTCGCGCATAATTTGAGGGCATCAACAGCCTGCCTGAAGGGGTCGTCCCCCCCTCCCCTTTCAAACCAGAGGTAAACATCCCGCCCTTGCTTTCCGAAGCCTGTTTTCCTGAGGAAGTAGTTGAGCCTGTATATCTCTATATCACCAAGCTCGATCGGGTAATGCGCGTGCAGGGGGTTCGGGGTGTTTGAGTGGACAGAGATAACGTATTTGCCGAAATCAGGGGCGATCTTCTCCAAATTCTCCGTCTCTATCAGTGGGTCAAGCCCCTGCCCTGCTATGTGCTCCCAGTCTACTGTCATGAAGATACGATCAGTTTTAAGGGTCTTTCGAATTGTTTTTATCGCTGCATATATCTGTTTCGGATCCCACAGCAAATACAATCCAGCGTATTTAGGATCCCTCGCATCCGGCATCTCAATGGTTATCTTCAGATTTTTCGCATTTTCTATGAGCTTGTCAGAATCAGGATACCGTTTCAGCTCTTTGATCAACTTACCGTTTATGAAATTCAGAGCCTCTTTCATGTGCCCCTCCAGGAACTTCGCTGCAACAGCCGCGTAATAAAACCTTTTGAATTCCCTGTCGTTCCTTTCCTGCGCCTTTATCCATGCTTTGTCAACCCACCGATCATCACTGTAGTCCATTTTGTAAGGGGCGAGAACATCCTTGTAGACTTCTGCCATCGCAATCCATATGGGGTCTTTGTTATAGAACATGTAGTGCGCCATAATCTCATAACTATCCGTGAGCTTTCCGTAAGAATCGACCCTCCATCTTCTTTTCGAATAACTCTTTTCCATCATCTTCTGGCGTGCAAATTCTTCTATGTATTTTTTCGTTTTTATCGAGTTAAGCACACCCCCCTCTTTACTCACCTGTTCCCTAACCTTATTCTGCAAACGCTTTACTTCCTTTTCTGTTTTAGGTGGGCTTTTCTCGGCCTCTTCTTTCAACCTCTTCTGGTATTCCTGATCTTCCCATATACGTATCTCAGTTGCTGCCCGGCCATTCGCTTTAAGAAGTTCTTCCTCTTCAACTATCTGTTGCGGATAGGGCCTGTCATAGTACCACATTTTATATATCCACCATTCCCTGAGTTTTTCGTTCTCCTTTAAAACCTCTGAAACAAACCTTCCTAAATAATCGCACATGATGATTTCAAGCTTTTGAGACGTGTACGTTATCATCTCAAGCCAGAAATGCAGGCATGCATGAAACAGAACGTACTTGCAGCCGGAGAAGACTGCGGAGCGTATTGACTTTTCTATGTGGTCCTGCCCGTCCCTCCAGTCAGAACGCTCCGGGATGCCCATCGGGACCGTCAAAGAGCCGTGGAAGCACAAATCCAGGCCCTGCTTCTCAGCGAGGTGCCTTATCTCCTTTCCTATTGTGTAATCTATTTCGTGCGGCGTATCCCCTGAGATCTCAATCGCGTCCGTCCCCCTGGTCAGGGCGTAGCCTATTTTCTTAAGGGACGTCGCCAGCTCCTCAGCCCTCGCAATATAATACAAACCTGTTGTCACTCCAACCCTGATCATACAAACAACTCATTCCCTTTAATTTTATGGCCTTTGCCCGCTGATCCTGTAAGAAGTTTCCTTTATCAGGTCCCTGAGCTCAGCGACTTGACCACCGAAATATATACCGTAGGTTTTTGAGACCCTTTCAGCAACATTGATCTCGTAGGGGCCAGGCCTTACAAAAAATTTAAGCAACGGCTTAAATACGTTTTTCAGCTTCCTCCTCCTCCTGACCCAACCCGCCTTTGTCCTGCTCCAAGATTTCTTCCACCTTTCTCTTGCCTTCTCCTTTTCCTCTTTATCTCCTTCCCTGGGCCATTCCCTCTTAACCTCCTCCCCTATCTTCTCCTCCTCTGTTGTGACGCCTATTAGCCTTTCTATCTCCTCTCTTAACCTCTTCTTCTTGAACTCAAGTTCCAAAAGCGCAAGAAGCATAAAATTCTTCGAGACTAGGAAAGGATTGAAATGCCAGTACTGGTCCTCGATTACCATGGGCCCTGTCGACCCCTTTTTGTACTGGCACACGTAATCTAGGTCTATGAAAAAATAATAATTAAACCTCTCGTCTATTGCGGGACCCGGGTGAACAGCCAGCAGCTCTCTTCGTTTAGCGTAGAGCCTTCCGCCACCCTTCCACGCCTTCATCCACGTTTCAAACTCCTCTTCAGTAAATTCCACGTCATACTTCGCTTCAAGGAGCATGATATTTTCTTTCACCCAGTCATCGAACATGGGGACTTCCCCCCACCCTGAAACTATCACGGGCTTTCCCATCTCCTCCGGCCTTATCGGTTTCCAGAACCAGAGTTTTGCCTCCACTTCCCCTTGCGGGGTGAACATGAGTTTCGTTATCTCCGTGAGGTCAGAGGCGGCATCCTCTATCTCTGACTGCTCCCTTATCCTCTTAAGCTTGTTCAAATGGGGTTTCAGCCATTCCCTGTACTCATGAATAGACCTCTTCCTTGATTCGAGAAGGTTTTTTATCCTCACGTAGCGGTCTCTAACGTCAGGGAAGAAGAGCCTTTTCCATTCCACGAACAATTCATTCTTCGTTTTCAACACAACGGCCTCCGCCTTAGAAACCTTCAGTTTACCTTTTATTGTATCCACCTCCATCCATGCACTTTTCATTTTTATGAAATCAGAAATTATGGTAGGCCAGCGCTTCGCCATCGTCACCATCGAATACCCTTCTCCTGTATACGCATCAACCCTGTCCACGTATAACGCCCTCAGGACGTGCTCGTCCTTTTTGCCCATCTTGAAATAATCCAGAATCTCCCTGTATTTCCTCTCGTCGTGTTTCATGAGCTCGTAATCCGCGACTGCCTGCGCCGCGGAAGCCAGGCCCGACTTTACATGACCCTCCAGCCTTTCTTTCTGCGAAACAAGAGGGGCGAATGCAGGGGGCGCGGTCGGCGTTACCTTTATGTACTCATCCGCTTTCTCAACATTGTAATGCCATTTCGCAACCCGGTAGATAAAGATGTTGTAGATTATCTCAGCCTGCCCTTCCAGTGTAACGGGATTCAGGGTCACAATCTGGTCAAGCAGCGCCGGGCTGACAAGAACATCCCCATAAATACCTGCGGTATCCCTCGCCTGCTCCAAAAAATAATCCACCACCGTTTCATAAGGCTTGAGCTTTTTCTTCCATTTAGCCCTTTCCTTTTCGTATTTCTCCCTCTTCTTTTCCTCTTTCTCCCTCTCCCTATCTTCCCTCTCGAATCTTGTAAGGGGCTTTTCCATTTCTGCCATATTTAATTATTGATGGCAAAAGATAAAAATATCTTTTCTTCAGCTGAATAGAATAAAACCGCCGACTATTATCAGTATCAACCCTATAACGATCCCGCCCAGGCCAAAATCTGTATGCGGGGCTTTCGTCGCCCCCGCTTCCTGATGCTGCAGTATTCCAGGGAAGAATACCACGAGAAAACCCCCGATAACGATCATTATCACGCCAATTATCTTGAAAATCAGCCACTCAAGCATGGAAAACACCTTTCACGGTTAGGATACTAATTTATAATTTCATAGTGAAAATATAAATATAAAGGTGATTTCGCATGCCGCACTTTGCTCGGACGAAGATGGTCATACAGGAGGATTGTTACAGGGAGAGGCCAGAGAGGATAACCATAAATTATGTCGGGCCCAATCCCATGAAGCTCTATTACAAGGTATACGAGCTCATAAAGGCGATCTTCAGGGCAGCTGACTCCGATATACAGGAGGAGAAGTCAAGTTGGGGGAAGGGGGAGAAGGAGAAGTTCAAGGTGAGATGGTTTCTCCACAAGGACCTGGACGTTTACACGTATCTTTACATAAGGGTTGACGTTTCTGGTTTTGGGGACGAGAAATCAGGGAAGGCGGAAATCAGGATAAAGCCTCTCATGAGGACAGAATACCCGCAGGATACGATATGGCAGCGATCTCTCTTTTACGAAATGTTAAGGGTTTTCTGGCACAGGTCCTTTTACTACAGCAAGAGAGAAGAATACGCAGAGGACTGCAGGAACATGGTTTCGATATTAAATAGAAACATCCATGAATTCTTAAGGCAGCTCAGGGAAGAGAGCGGATAGCCCACAGGTGGAAAGAATGGGGAAGTTCCAGGTTGATGATGACTGTTTTGCTCCAAGGAGGAGCAGGTGGATAAATTACTCAGGGCATGACCCGCTTGCCTGGACAAGGGAATCGACCTCGATCCTTCGGTCTGTTTGGGAGGTTGCGACAACAGGGACAGGCGAGCCGAGATGGATGTGGGACTGGGGCGGAGATCCGATCCAGATGTATTTCCACAGAATGGCTGTGCATAAGAAGACATCAGGAAGATTCGCGAAAATCATACTCTCGGTCCGGATGGTCGGCTTCAAGGCAAAGGCGAAAAACGAGGGGACATTCAAAATAGAGGTGGAGCCGACCGTAAGGCATGAATTCAGCGGGAACAGGTTCGTTATGTTCATGTGGTGGGTGTACTGGCACCTGTTTTATAATACCATCAGGCAGAGCATGATAGAACGCTGCAAGCAAATGGCAGAGAAGTTCATAGCGGTTATAAAAGAGATGTACAGCATGGGATCCATAGACGTGGAGTGATTTAATTACTCATTTTTGTTAAGCATAACATTTTTAAGTAATTCAAGACAAATAACCTGTATGAAGATGGATATTTTTGATGTCCTTACCGAACTCGCCAAGAGAAAAGGAAAGGTCACGACAGCCGCACTCGCCGGGAAGCTCGGTTCTTCCCAGCAGACCATTTCCAGGAAGATCAGGGAGCTCGAAAATAACGGATTGATACACAGAACTTCCCACCACAAGGGACAGATCATAACCCTTACCGAAAAGGGAACGAAATTCCTGAGAAAGAGATTCTTGGAATTGAGGGACATCATGGATTACTCAAAGGGCGAAGGCATCTCATTCGGCGGCCACCTGGTATCGGGTTCCGGGGAAGGGAGGTATTACGTATCCCAGAATGAATATTTCCTCCAGTTTCATGACAAACTCGGCTTCCGGCCGTTTCTAGGGACGTTGAACATCAGGCTGAAATCCGTTC
>JAZGEG010000115.1:0-4045 GCA_036478655.1 Candidatus Aenigmatarchaeota archaeon
CGATAATGAAATTTGATTTGAGACAATTGCTATTCATATCCTTTGCCTTGTCAGGGATGGCAGCCTTAATGTATCAAGTAGTCTGGATAAGGGTTTTGAAGCTCTTTTTCGGATCTACATCGTTCTCCGTTTCCCTCATGCTCACGTCTCTTATTTTTGGATTCGCGCTGGGAAGCTATCTGTTCAGAAAGAAAGCTGATTCATACGCAAGACCGGTTTTCTTGTTCTTCATTATAGAACTGGTAATCGGAATTTACGGGGTGTTTATAATCTCATTCTTTAACATCCTTCCATTCACTATATTTTCTCTGCTTATTCCTTTCAGGTACGTAGTCATATTTCTATTGCTTTTAACACCTTCCGTACTTCTGGGCGCCCTTTGGCCTGTGGTACATAAACTTTACGTGGAAAATGTTGGTGAAATAGGAAAGGATGCAGGAACACTTTATTTTGGCAACTCCATGGGGTCAGCTCTAGGCGCGTTCTCTTCCGGGTTTTTACTGATACCAATTTTTGGAGTGACAGCCACATCACTCTTCGCTTCATTCATAAACATACTGATAGCTGTGTCTTTTCTCTCAATCAGGGGGAGGTTTGGAAAATGAGAAAGGATAAAATAATTTTACTGGCATTTTTCCTGGTAGGGGCGGCGACCCTGGTTTATGAGATAGTGTGGTCTGAGATACTTCAGCTAGTGATCGGAAACACGGTTTATGCTGTTTCAATAGTTTTGACATCGATAATGCTTGGGCTCGGAATAGGGAGTTATGTTTATTCGAAGTTCCTAAACAGATTCAGCAAGGAATATCTTTTCTTCCCTCTGTTTTCATTCATAATAGCGATATTTGGAATGGGGGTGATGGGAATTTCGAACTCCCTGCCCTATTTCTATTTCGGCGTATTCCATGCTTTGAGCCAGAATTTTTCCCTGCTCATGCTGGTCGAGCTTGTCGTTCTGTTGCTCGTGACGCTGATACCAACCTCTTTAATTGGAGCCATGTTCCCGATGGTCAGTAAAATGTACGCAGAGAACAAAAAGGTCGGGGAGACCATCGGGAGCATATACTCAGTCAACAACATCGGCGCTGTTACAGGGTCAGTGATGGCGGGCGCGCTGTTGATACCTGTTTTAGGGTGGAGGTCCTCGCTAGTGGTCGCCTCCTTGTTCGCGATAATTTCAGGGTTAATGGTATTTTCCTTGAAAAAATCTGGGTGGAAGATCATCTACCCGCTTTTGATCGTTTCCCTCGTTTTCCTGATTTTCTCCCCCGGCATAGACACGAAGATTATGAATACAGCTTTATATCAAAGAGCCCTCAGGTACGATGATTTCAGTTCATTGCAAGACTATGTTAAAAGTTTTAATGTTATTTACACGAAGGAGAGTCCTTATGGCCTAGTCAATGTGATAGAAAGAGAGGGAAAGGATGGTTCCAATCACATATCTCTCCATGTACAGGGGAAACCCGATGCAAGTACCACCCGGGATGACATGATGAACCAGAAAATGCTCGGGTATCTTCCCCTTTTGCTCCACTCAAACCCCGAAGATGTTTTGGTCATAGGATTGGGCAGCGGCGTGACGTTGGGCACACTGAAATTGTTTGATGAAGTGGAGAACGCGTATCTTGTGGAAATAAATCCTGCAGTTATAGAGGCTGAAATATTTTTCAAAGATCACAACAACGATGCACTGAATAACGAGAAGTTAAAAATTATTGTTGATGACGCCAGGAGTTACTTGATCTCCACGGACAAAAAGTTCGACGTGGTTACATCCGGACCGTCTAATCCCTGGGTAGCCTCAACCAATTCGAATCTGTTCACGAAAGAATTTTTCCAGATAGTAAAAAACAAAATGAAAGACAGCGGGATATTCGTTCAATGGATACCTCTTTATGGCATGTCTCCGAGGGATTTCAGGATGATGCTTAAAACGTTCAGCGAGGAATTCGAATACACAACATTCTGGCTGGGGAGCGTCGATAGACTTGATTCCCTTCTGGTCGGGTCAAACAAACTGATAACTGTCGACCATAAGAGGTTTGAAAAATATTTTGGTAGGAGTGAATTCAGGGAAGATGCCGGGTCAGTGGGCATTGGCAACCCCGGGCAGTTCCTCTTCTTCAACTTTGTAATGAATACCACAAGTGTCAAAGATTTCGTAAGAGATGTAAAGGAAGTGAACACGGACGACAAGCCAATATTGGAGTTTTCAAGTCCTATCGGAATTACAGAACATGGTAATCTAAACGAAGTGCATTCCCTTCTTGAGAAATTTACAAATCAAACGGAGATTCCTTTAAAAAATTCCTTCAGCGTTGAAGACGGTATTGTTTACTTTGATCCGATCGGTGTTTATTTGCCGTCATTCGGCTCTTCCCAAATCGATGAACTGAAATGGTTTGTGAAAAGGATATTCACAGATGTGGAAATTTTAGAAGAAGAGGGATATGTGTTTGCCATAGGTGTAGATGTCAACGGGAAAGCCAAGATAATGAGCGGGGATTTGACCGTAGATGTGAGCAGTAAATTCTATGACCGAGAGCTAACTGAAAATCAAATCTATTCTCTATTGTCAAAAGAAAGGGGATGGGAAGAAATTTATCTTAACGGGAAAAGGGCTTATCTTTCCGTTTTTGAGGAGAGGGATAACAAAGTTATGGATTTGATTTTCTTCTGTGACGGAGTCAATATCCTCAACTTAATCTCATTGACTTCCACGCCAGCGAAATGGAGAGTGGAATGGGGAACGGTTTTGTTGGATAATTCGGGATGTATGTGGGGTAAAGGATGAGCAGACAACGAAAATCCGAATCGGGGCAGAGCAGGTTGATACCATTCCTGTTTATCATGATTATGGCTACCTCCGGCATAGTTGCCGCCATGAATTCAACCATGAACGGCTCCTTTACCGGTTCATTTGTCCAGACACCCGTTAATGCAACGAAAACGATAGAGGAAACGAAAACGATCGAAATCTGGGCGAACACCTCCATCGATCTCGAAGTTAATCAGAGCTTTGCCAGGGCATTGTTGACACTGGATAACGGGAGTGTATTGAATGGGCAAGAGATGAAATTCTATTTGAATGGCGGGTTTGTCGAATCCGGAATAACGGATTTGCAGGGATTTACTGAGATTGGTTTGAACTTGGATTCTGGCTCGCATCTCGTGAAAGCGGAGTTTGAGGGGAACCCTTCCATGTTTCTGAATCCCTCTGAAACAGAAACGGGGATGTTAATAGGGAATGTGAGCGGACCAAATGCAACCCTGCCAATTGAAGAACTGCCAATGAATCTCTCCTCCCTAGTTCAGGGGGAAATAGAGATTGGAAGTCCTGTGGAATGGGCCCGGACCGTTTCTGTCACAAATCCGGCCAATACCACGATTTACAATCATTCTTTGCAGTTATCCGTACCACAGGATGCTTTGGGGATAAGGGTTTTCAGAGATAGTATTTTGATTTCAAATTCATCTGAGGTTTTAATTCCAGAGATGGAACCAAACGAAAGCATCTCCCTGGAGGTAAAATTCTACACACCCCCTGTAAAGGTCGATATACTGGAATTGGATTTGGACCTGATTTCTCTGTTGCCCCCGGAAGCAAGAAACATTCAGGTTTTTGAAAAGGACAGATTGATAGCAAGCTATCCTACTGTTGAAAAGGCAAAGCTGGTGGTTCCGGGAATGGAGCGAAAAATCTTTGTCTATCACAACTCTTCTTTACATTATCATAATTTAACGGTTGAGATTCCTTCCGAGACTAGGAATATAACCTTCTTCGAGGAAAGGGGGGAAGGAATAAAGGACATAACAGATAAGGTAGAATTTGTTGAAAACAGGGTAAGGTGGTTCATACCAAGGCTTTCCGGTGTAAACGGGACTATTGTTTCAAGTCCCGGGATAGAAAAAACCCAAGGCCTGGCTGCAGTTGGTGAACCTGTAGATTGGATATTGAAAATGGAAAATTTGACTGTGGAATATCAGACACCGGCTCCTGGAAAAGAAGAACAAAATATAGCCACAGGAAAGAGGGTTGTAA
>JAZGEG010000116.1:0-5656 GCA_036478655.1 Candidatus Aenigmatarchaeota archaeon
TCCTTGAGGATCCTGTTCGCGGATTTCTTTATAACCTCCTGAACCCCGTTTATCCCTGTCGAACTCGAGTGCTCAAGGATTATTTTTTTTGCCAACTCTTTCTCACCCCTTTCGATGAATCTGAACAGGTTCTCCCTCTCGAAACCCGGTCCGGCGAGGACGAATTTCTCCAGGTCATGTTTTTTGAGATACGAAACTATGCGCTTGTGATATTCCTCCATGTTCTCCTTGTCGTAATTGGTTATTTTCGCTTTCATCCCGATACCCGATTCCCTAAGGACGGCAAAATCCGCCTCCTCCCTGTCAAGAACGCATATCAGAAGTAGGGGTTTCTTCACTTTCGCCTTCTCCAGCCTTTCTAGTTCATCCCTCCTCCATTTCACCTTCTGGATTGTCAGGACAGAGGAAACATCGACCTGCATCGAGTGATAGGATTTCTCAACGTTTTCAGGCCCTGAAATAATAGGGCCGGTCAGCCTCAATATCCCTGAATCCTGCCTGAACTCGATCTTCTCCAGCCTGAGAGTTAAAACCATGGGTTTTTTCTCCCCGTATTCGTATTCCCCTCCCATCTTAACAGAGGTCTTTCTCATGGTTTTAGAAGTGACCAGATCCCCTGGTTCGAGCACGCGCTCTAAATGCCAGAGGTCTTCAGGGGACTCTACCCTAACTTTAACCTTCTGCTCTTTCGGGTTTCTGAACACTATCTTCATTTCCATCCCTGTTTAATTTATCCTTAGGGTCAAAATAAAGATTTAAAGTAATGCCCCAATAAATTTAAATATGGATGAGTTCATCGTTCTCCTGATAGTGGCCCTTGTCATAATAGGGGCCATGATGCTGATAGGAACGCCTCTGGCGGATTGGGCAGGAGGCGAATGGCCTGGTGGGGGAGGAACGACAGGGAATTACAAATCCCTCGCTTCTTTTGATCTGGGAAGGGTCGGTTCGTCAGAAACCGAGGTTTCAAGGACCCTGAGTTTCGGGTCTTTCACCCTCGGCCAAACCCAGGCAGAGACCCTCAAGGAGATGTCAACCCTCGGGGTCTCGCAGGGCTATTTCGGGTCGGATTCCAAAAAGTTCGATGTCCGGATAGACCAGAATGTCCTGAGCAACCTGAAGGACGTGAAGATAAGTTTTGATATGGGCGAAACCAACCTTTACGGGAATCTCGCGATCAAATGGAACGACAAAATGTTTTTCGATAAGCTCGCGAATCTCAACCGTTATGACGTTGTGATACCGCCCGAAAACGTGAAGGAATCGAACACCCTCGAGATATCCGCCGGCAACCCGGGTATATATTTCTGGGCAGCCACGTATTACGAGCTTTCGAATTTCAGGGTTCTCGGAGAGTACGGTCCTGAGAAATTCATGTCGTTCAAGGTTTACCCGGACGAGATAGAGTCGTGGAGCAAGGGCACCCTTAGGTTTTACACGACCAAGGGCCAGCAGGGAGAGATAACGGTTAAACTGAACGGCAAGGAAATATACAGGTCCTCGAACCCCGAACACCTAGTGACAAAAGAATTCGAATATTCTGAGATAGGGAACGCCTTGAGAATAGGGGACAACATCCTTGCCTTCAAATCAGACGATACCTTCGAAATAGATGATGTGGAGTTCGAAATCAGCCTTTCAAGCGGCGGCGTGACAAAGGAAAAGGACATGAACATAACGATAGAGGATATGAATCTCCTGAGTTCCGGGAAGGGGGAAATAAAATTCACAGTGAAAAGCATCTATCGGCAAGGGGTCCTGAACATAAACATAGGCAACAACCAGCTGAACTTGCAGACAGTGAGGTCAGGCGAGAACACGATAGAATTCGATTCGAACGACGTGGTTGAGGGGACGAACACGATAACGTTCTCCGGAACGGGAAGCTGGGACATTTCGGATGCCGAGATAGGTATAAGATATTGATATCGGGCGTGTGGGTATAATGGCAGAATGCGAAGTCTGCGGAAGGCCTGTTTCTGACATTAAGAGAGCGGAGATAGACGGCGTTATACTTGAGGTTTGCGATAACTGCGTGAAACTCGGAAAGGAGATGAGCGAACCAAGGAAAGTTATTCTTAGGAAACGGATGGTAGAAACCCTTGAGGAAGGGGGAGAACTGGCGGATGACTTCGCGGAGAAGGTCAGGAAGGCAAGGAATTCGCGGAACCTCAAGCAGGACGAGGTAGCTGAAAAGATCGGGCTTTCACCTTCACTCCTCCGGAGGGTAGAGAACGGGTTCAGGCCGGATGAAAAAACCGCTATGAAAATTCAGAGGTTTTACAAGATAAATTTATACGAACAGGACTAATCCCCGATTATCTGCACGATTATTTCTCTCTTGCGGTTCCTTGTATCGAAGTCTAGGAGGGCGATCTGCTGCCACGTCCCCAGAACGAGTTTCTTGTTCTCGAAAGGCACGGTGAGGCCAGGCTTGAGCAGGCAGGCGCGTACGTGAGCGCTCCCGTTGTCATCTCCCCATGTCTTGTGGTGTTCGTATTCTCCCTTTTCAGGGGCGATCTTCTCCAGCGCGCGCTTTATGTCTTTCACGAGGTTCGGCTCGTACTCCAGGGTCGAGACAGAGGCGGTCGAGCCCGGGACGAATATGCACGCCATCCCCGAGTTTATCCCCGATTTCCTGAGCATTTCCGACACGTTCGGCGTTATGTCAATTATTTCCGTCCCAGCCTTCGTTTCAAGAACGAACGTTTTTCTCTCCATCATATCAATTTATAGAGAAAACGGAATAATAAAAATATGGACATCCAAAAAGCGGTCAATTCCGAGAAAAAGGGAATGATCAAGCTCCTGGGGAAGCTGATAGCCGCGGACACCACAAACCCCCCAGGGAACGAGTGGAGGGCAGCGGAAGTTGTCAGGGAGTTTTTCAAAAAGGAAAAGATAAGATACAGGATTTTCGAGAAGGAGAAGGGAAGGACGAACATACTAGGTTACATAGGGAAGGGGAAGCCGAGGCTGATAATAGCATGCCACCTGGACGTAGTCCCCGCGGGGAATGGGTGGAAAACGGACCCGTTCAAAATGAAAGTGAAGGGAGGGAAGATATACGGGAGAGGGAGCAACGATGACAAAGGCCCGGCAGCAAGCATGCTGATAGTTGGGAAAATACTAAAGAAATTCGAGAAAAAACTGAAAGGCCAGGTTATCCTGGCCTGCGTTGCGGATGAGGAGAGGGGCTCGAAATACGGGATGTACTATCTCCTGGAGGAGGGCAAACTGAAAGGGGAATACGGGATAGTTCCGGATATCGAAAGAAGGATGAGGAAAATAGACATCGCTGAGAAAGGCCTGCTCCACCTTAAGATAACATCCTTCGGGAAGCAGGCGCACGGCTCAAGACCCGAGCAGGGCGTGAACGCGATATGGAACATGATCGAATTCCTGAACATTTTCAGGAAATACCGGATGAAATTCAGGAAACACTGGCTTTTATCAGACCCCACAAACAATCTCGGGGTTATAAAGGGAGGTTCTGTGGTAAACATAGTCCCCGGCGAGTGCGAGGTTCTTTTGGATTTCAGATATGTCCCGTCCCAGAAGGCAAAGAATATCATGAAGGACATAAAAAACATGTTCAAACAGGTGAGGAAGAAGAACAAGAAGGCAAGGTTCAAACTTGAGATCACCGACAGCCAGAAACCTGTTGAAGTCGAAAAAGACAACATCCTTGTTCGGACAATAAGGAAACACGCCAAGAAGGTGATAGGAAAGGAACCCGGACTGATCGGCCTCCCGGGAACCACGGTTGTCAAGCCCCTGGTTGAGAACGGGATTCTCGCCGTCGGATATTCGCCCGGAGAAGAGGTGGCTCACATGGCGAATGAATACATATCCATACGGGAGCTTTCGGAATTTTCGAAGGTTCTTTGCCTGGTTTGCCTGGACTTGCTGTCTTAATTTTAAATATCTTAAATGACTAAATTGATTTTTATGAGGATACTGTGCGTTGCGGATTACCACAGGGATAAGGAACTGGCGGAAAGGGTTGAAAAGCTCGCTGCCAAGGAAAAGGCAGACGTTATTATAAATGCGGGAGATTTCCTTTCCGAGGATTTCGCAGGGAAGGTTCTTGACGGAACGAAGTTCCGAACATTTGTCGTCCGCGGGAACTGGGATTACGAGCTGGAAACTTCCAACAAGAACGTGACAATCCTCAATAACAAGGCCGTTGCGTACAAAGGTTATCATTTTCTCGGGGTGGATTACGGTTATTATTCACAGATACCAAAACTCGCGAAAGGGATAAACCCTAAAAAACTAATACTGATAACCCACGACCCACCATACGACATGCTCGACATTAGCTATTTCGGGAGCAACGCAGGCCTCCTCGACCTGAGAGCCGCGGTTATCGAGGCCAAGCCGGTCCTCCACGTGTTCGGGCACATACACGAGGCAGCGGGACATATGAAACACAAGGGCACGCTTTTCATTAACGCCGCCCTCCCGGAGTTCAGGAAAGCCGCGTTAGTGGAACTCCCGGGCCAGAAGGTTAAGGTCTTTGACGTGTGAAACCTGAGGAACAGAAAAGTTTATGAATAAATAAACCAATTAAACAGCATGAAAATTACATTTATCCAGACAGGAGGAACCATAGACAAGGATTACCCAAAACTAACAAAAGGCTATGCCTTTGAGATTTCCGAGCCGGCAGTAAAAAGGGTCCTGGAAAAAATAAACCCTAATTTTGAATTTGAAATACTATCCGTTCTCAGGAAAGACAGCCTGGACATCACGGAAGAAGACATGCGGAAAATCCATAATGCATGCACAGAAGCAAAGAACGATAAAATTATAATAACCCACGGAACAGACACGATGATAGAAACCGCCAAGAAGCTGAGCGGGATCAAAGACAGGGTTATAATCCTGACAGGGGCGCTGAGACCTGAAAGATTCTCCAGTTCTGATTCGGATTTCAATATCGGGGTGGCCGTGGGCGCGATAAGTACCCTGAACAGAGGCGTGTACATCGCGATGAACGGAAGAGTTTATCCCTGGGACAAAGTCAAAAGAAACCAACAAACAGGACAATTTGTCTAAACCCCACACAAAAGCTTTTATAGGTTAATACTTATTGTAAAGTAGTGATAAAATGACTGATGAAAATAAAATTGCCGTGTTATCTGTAGACGGGAAGTCTTGTTATATTGGATTAAGCACTTATTCCGTTGAAGACAGAGGAGGCAAACTTTTCGCAGTAGGGCCTCTTGTTGAAGGCTTTAATCTAGGAAAAGAAGAATTCAGATTGAAAAAGCCTGAAAGTGTTGATGGCGGTATGAGATACCATGCGATCAGTGTTTAACTTCCGATAGCTTTTTATATAAGCTCTACAATATTACTTTAAAGTGATAAATAATGTCAAGCGAAACCACATCGGTAGCGAAGATGGTTTTTGCTAGACTAAATACGATTTCTCACTGGTATCACAAATAATACGGACACCTATTCTTGTTATATTATAACAAACGCGTAGATTCTAGGTGTCTTGTTTTGGGTGATTCTCATGTCACTACAAGTTCGAGGGCTGAAAGAGGAGGTCGAGAGGGTCTTGGCAGCTGTTTTGCAGGCTGTAGAATTCGATATCGAGACGCTTCTCGAGGCTGATCCGGAAGAGATACAAGCGATTGTATTC